>DASVST010000412.1:0-3802 GCA_036387965.1 Segetibacter sp.
TTCCTTCTTTTATCAACTGGTTTATTATTTCTTCTGTAAACCTTTTATTGATTGAGCCAATATCAAAAAGAGTTTTTCTATTGATTGGTTTTTTATTTGTCCAGTCAGCATATCCATAATTTTTATTGTAAATGACTTTTCCATCTTTAGCAATGGCTACGCTTCCTGAAAAGATTCCCTTATCCCAGGCTTCTTTAATGAGCTTGTCTGTTTTCTGAACAAGGTCTGGCGAGGTTGCGCTTTGACAAAAAGATCCCTGTGCTATGATCAGGCATAGCATTAATAGCTTAGTAGTTTTCATTGTTTATTGCTTTATCTTAAATAGAAATTCATTTTCGGCATCTGTGCCTTTTCTTGTAGTAATAAGAATGTGATCCGGTTTGCGAAGTATGGTAATGTCATCATCAGACAATACTTCGCCGGGTGTGGTTTTCTTTATATGTTCTTTAATTTGTTTGTCACTCATCTTACTTAAATCAATGTCTTCATCATCATTCTTTGTCTTCCTTTCTTCTTTAATAGCTGTTCTTGAAAGTCCATCATCTATTTTTATGTCGATGGAATAATCGCCGCTTTCGTTATGGGGCAACAGCTTTATCATCCTGGTGCCCTCTGCATTATTTTCAATAACAACATCTATATTATTGAGCCCATTCTTGTTCAATTGAGTTTTAATTGTTGATCTTAACTCTTCAGGATTTAAACCCCTTGCATCAATATGGGCTTTAAAAACTTTATAACTTATTCTCGATAAAAGCGATTCACTTATTGTTGTATTTACAGGAGTTAACTGAAAGTTCCTGGCTTGAGGAATGGCTTTGACCTCATTTATAAAAGCATCTAATTTTGATTTTTCGTTTGCAGGCGCAAAAAAAGTCAGGGATAGGTAATTTAGATCCTTTGCATCTTTACCTGATAGCATCTGCCAGCCTTGCTTCGCACTAACAAGTGTATGGTTTTTCAAATCCAAAGCTTCGTTTCGTGGAATGCTGAAGTTTAACGTATAACCAAGTGGCTCCAGGTTCTCTACCCTTGTGCAGGAAAGAACAATGAACAATGGAACTAAGAGTGCCAGAGCCCAGCCAAAGTTTCTTTTATACCTTTTCGGCTTTCTGTTTCTTAATAGCTCTTCATTATCATTAATAAACCTTTTTACTGCAGGTAACGACTGCCGGTAGTCATGTTGCTTCATGCTTTCCCAGTAAGGATCAATATTGCTATTATAATCCTGGTAAGCTACTTTTAACATCATAATTTCCTCCCTGGTATTTATTGGATTTCTCCATGAGCGTTATGGTATTTCTCAGCTTTTCTCTTGTACGGCTCAATCTTGATTTGATAGCTGAAGTACTTCCCTCTGACTGTATGTTCTTAATCTCTTCAATAGAAAACTTACCTAATTCAAAAAGTAAAATGGCTGCTTTTTCTTTATCAGTTAATGTGTTTAAGGCATCCATTAAAATGTTTTCCCTGTCAGAAAATTCTTCGTCGTATACTTCAGGGAAATGGTTATGCCTTTCGTTTAATTCAGTAAAAAGCTGATTCTTTTTCAACTCCTTTCCGTATGCCTTATAAAACGTTCGGGTGATAATAGTAAACAACCATGATCTGAATTTTTTCTCATCTTTTAAAGAATAGAACTTTTGCATAGCTGTTATCAATGCATCTTGCAAACCATCTTCCGCATCTTTTTTGTTTTGATACAATGCACGGCAGTACTGTAAGGCATTGTTGTAATGCGGCTCAAGCAATGCAGCAAAATCATCAGCAGTTTTAAACATTGTTGGCAACATTCATTAATTAGAGGCAGTAAACAGCGAAAAGTCGCAAACAAATAAATGTTTTTTGGATCAAGTAATTGCCTAATCTGTTTTTTAGCCTTTGTAGTGTTCTTCACCAACAAACCTGGCGCAGTGCTGGTAATGCGTTAGAAAGCCCTTTTCTAAAATGCTGCTAAAGAATATTTATACTCTTTTTATCGGTGGTTGGCAGTACAATAATTAACTTAGGTGTAGCATGTAATAGCTTTAATAAGCTGTTTAACAATAACTTTTAAACCCCTACAATTATGAAACGGTCGTTAGTTTTGTTGGCGGTAACTTTTGCTTTAGGTGCATTTAGTCAAGATACAATAAGAGTTAAAACAGAATTTAATTATGAGGCATTTTTAAAGTGGCAGAGTACCAAATATTCAGGTAAGAAGTTTTCGGAATTTGAAATTGAAATGTCTAAAAAATCTAAATTTTCGAATGCTGACTTGGTCAACAAAATAACCTTCGTAAATTTTTGGTTCGAGTCGTGCCCGCCTTGCATTGCAGAAATTGAAGGCTTTAATGAAATGTTTGCCAACCTAAAAGACAACCCCAATTTTACTTTTGTCTCCTTTACTTTCGAACCAGAATCTGCAATTCGGGAGTTTATTAAGAAGTACAATATCAAATACAAGATTATTCAAATAGAAAAAGCAGAATGTTATAGGCTTAATTTTAATAATGGATTTCCAACCAGCTTCATTATTGATAAAGAAGGTATAGTCAGATACTTTAAAGGTGGTGGAGAAGTTGACAAAGTAAAAGCTACAAAGGCGGTGTTGACAGAAATCTATCCAAAAATCTTAGAATTACTATAGCTGCGGCCAACATCTTTGAAACCTCATGAAACAAACAACGGTACGGGCTTTTAGCATTGACAAACTCAGTTATGAAAATATCCTTTCTACTAATACTTTTCCCCTTCTCCCTGGCTGCACAAGAGAACAGCGACGGTTCATCAATAGCAAGTACGTTTATTAATTCTTTAAACAGTTCACAGAAAGCAAAAACGCTCTTCGCCTTTAATGATATTTCTCGTTCTGATTGGCATTATTTTCCTGCTTCATCGCAGCAACGAAATGGTATACCAATGAAAGACCTGAACGCGGATCAAAAAGAAAAGTTGAATGCACTGCTTCAAAAATTTCTTAGTAAAGAAGGGTATAACAGAACAAGAAGCATTATGGACCTCGAGTATATTTTACAGGAATTGCAGCCAAATAATACAAACAGAATTCCTGAAAATTACCTGGTGGCTTTTTATGGAACCCCTGCCAGGAATAGTGAGTGGGGCTGGAAATTTAGCGGGCACCATGTTGCGCTGAACTTTACAGTGATACACGATACCATAGCGTTTGCGCCATTCTTTTTTGGCTCTGATCCCGCAATTGTTCGGCAAGGTCCTAAAAAAGGTTTCAGGGCTATAAAAGAAGAAGAAGACCTGGCACTGGAATTAATAAACAGCTTAACAACAGAACAAAAACAAAAAGCTATTTTTCAAACGAGCGCTCCTTATGACATTGTAACTAGTGCTTCCAGGCAAGTAACGCCGTTAAAGCCTGTTGGTATATTAGTAAGCGAAATGTCGGGAGTTCAATATGAATTATTAAAAAGTTTGATACGCAGTTATCTTGCTTCAATGCCGTTAGCAATCGCAGAAATGAGGATGAAGAAAATTGCGAAAGAAGATATGAATAATCTCAGGTTTGGGTGGGCAGGTGAAACTGAACGCAATAAGCCGCATTACTATAGGATACAAGGGAAAACCTTTTTAATTGAGTTTGATAATGCAGAGAACAATGGTAACCACATTCACTTAGTGTGGCGGGATTTTAATGGAGATTTTGGCACTGACCTATTGAAGGAGCATTATAAGAATAGTAAACATCATCATAAATAGAACCTCGGGTGCAGGCGATAAGAACAGAAACTTAATCTCAACTCTCCTACCGATCTTTTAACTGAATTTCATTCAATCTGAAATAAATTTG
>DASVST010000413.1:0-2230 GCA_036387965.1 Segetibacter sp.
AAGAACACCCAATGCTGTCTACCACCAATATTTTAATCCAAACCCTTTTGAATACTAAAACCTACTCAACTACCTTTGAAAAACTCTCCAGTTTAGAAGGGGCTAAGACAGTTCCTTATCTAATTAGTTGGTTCTATTGTAGTTTAGTTAGGTAAAAACCTACAATAGAAAGCAAGTTCCAACATGAGTGCAGAATTGCGGTTGTCAAAAGTGGTTTTGACTTTTTTCTGTAAAGTATTGTATAGTGTAAACCAAAATAGAAACCCATCAAAGATGTCATCAAAATAGATGAAAAACTATAAAAATGCATTAATCCAAAAAGTAGGGAGGAAATAATAACACTTATAAAGTTATTTTTTAAAAAGAACTTACTAAGAGCTATGGCTGCCTTTTGAAAGATCATTGTTTCCAATATGGGAGCAATCACAAGACCTACAATTAAGTATAAGATAGGTGTATCAGCTAATGGATAATTTCGTAGCGCTTCTTTATTGCTAAATACAAAATATTTTACAAGTGTAAATAGCAGATTTGTAATAAATATAGAAACAAGAATTAATGCTGACAGCTGAATATTATTTAATTTAAGCAGAAGCTTATACATTTTCTTCATGGATAAAGATTATCTCAGAACATCGCTATTTATCTCTTTAGTAATATTGTTATTGATGTAAAAAAAGCAGAAAGTTTTATAAATGATTGCTCATTCCTATAAAACTTTCTGCTAAAGAACAAGGTGATGCAATTTTTACATCAATTAAAAGTATTAATGATACGGATTGGAAGCATATGCATCTGTCATTGTTCTTGGAGTACCAGGCCGGCTATTCCAGTCATCAGCCATTGCTCCTGCTACTGCTTTAACGCCATCAACAATAATATCAACCACTACAGCTTTCCATATTTCACCCCAAAATGAGCCTCCATCTATCTCCTGCATTTCAAAGTCTGTCATGGGTGCAGGCGCCATTTTGTTTAGTTCCAATGAACTCATCATAAACATTTAGTTTAAAGTTTTCCTACTTCTTCGCAACATGCACAGGGTTCGGATTATTCCTGCTCAATCCGGCCGGAATGAGGACACAAGATGGACTTACAAGCTCAACAATAAAAATTTAAATCCTTGTAAATTAGTGGCTTTTCATAGTATTTTACGCTAAATATTGAAAGTATGTATGGCAACAAAATAGCATCCATTCGTTTAGCACGGGGGTATTCGCAGGAATTTATGGCGGAAAAATTAGGCATGAAATAAGCGGCCTATTCAAAAATAGAAAGAGATGAAAGGGCGAAGGTAGATGATGCGAGCCTGGAGAAGATCGCCGATGCACTTGGTGTTTCCATAGCTGATATAAAAAGCCTACTCCTATTATCATGAACTTTCATCAAAGTCCAAATAGTTTAGGAAACGGTACCTATAACAATAATCTAAACGAAGACTTACTGAAACAGCTTACGGGTCAATTGACAATAAAAGACGAACAAATAAAAAAGCTTTTGGAACTTTTGAAAAAATAGCATCGGCTTTTTACAGAAATCCTGTTTTTTAAAATCATAATCCAAATAACCCAACATTTAACTGCTGCAATACCTGCACTTTTTTATCCGAAGCAACCAGGATGGAAATATTATGCGCACTGCCACCATACGACACCATACGGACATCGATGCCCTGCAACGAATCGAACACCTTTTTTAAGGTGTCGGGATGTGCCGCAATCTCCGCTCCAACAATAGAAACGATTGATTGCCCTTTATCTACAGCTACCGTACTGAAGGTCTCCAGTTCTTTTACAATTTCCATTAATGACAAATCAGTGTCTATCGTAACCGACACAGCTACTTCCGACGTTGTGATCATATCAATTGGCGTGCGGTATTTCTCGAATACTTCAAACACTTTGCGCAGAAAACCATAGGCCAGCAACATGCGGCTGCTTTTGATATTGACAGCAGTAATACCATCTTTTGCTGCCACAGCTTTTACACCAAATGCCGCTGGTTCTTCTTTGATGATGGTGCCTTTTGCTTCAGGCTCCATAGTGTTGAGCAACCTTACCGGAATGTTATATTGTTGTGCCGGCCAAATGGATGCAGGATGCAAAATTTTTGCGCCGAAATAGGCTAACTCTGCGGCTTCATCAAAACTAAGTTGTTCAATGGGAACGGTCCTGTTTACAATACGCGGATCATTGTTGTGCATGCCATTAATGTCCGTCCAGATTTCACA
>DASVST010000414.1:0-2578 GCA_036387965.1 Segetibacter sp.
GCAAAGCACCTTCGTTTCTTCTGCAATTCCAATGAGTTATAATAACATAAGTCAGAGATCACTTCCTTAACTAAACCAGGTAATTTATTGTTTGAATCACGTTCCGTTACCATCTGTATCAGCTCTGAATGCCGGGTATAAGAGCTTATATTATTTGATATGATGACTTTGCCTGTGCTTAGAAATTCCATCACCTTATGATAATTAGATCCTTTACTCTGATCTTTCTTTATATCATAACAGATCAGAAAAGCATCCACTTTCAGTAACTCCCTTGCAAGTTGCGAGTGGGGAACAGCACCGTGTAATCTAACGTTATTGCTTTTTTTTAGCTCATCTATAAATTCCAGGGTTTCTCTGTCTTCATCACCACCTATATTGCCATCTTTTAAAGTATAATTACCCCAACATTCAAATATCACCTCTGGATTTCCATAAACGATTTGTAACAAAGTATACCGATCTATATCCTTTCTTAACAAGTTGCCTGAAATACCTATTCTTATAATAGAATCTTTCCTACACTGCGGGGAACTGGAAAAAAAATCAGGTGATATCCCATGATTGATAAGATACTTAGGCGAATCGTACCTCTTAAATCTCTCCAAAATGTTGCTGGTTACAGAAAATATAACATCTGAGCCTTTAGCGGAAGCAATCGCGGCTTTATTTTGAGGTTCATCAACAGGATGAAATATTTTCAATGCATTCTGCGGAAAAAAAGCAAAGGGATATAAATTACCTAAATCAAAAGACCATACGATATCTACTTTTCCTATCTTTTTTAAGAGCCGTCGTAAATGAAAACCCATTAACCAATGAAACACAGATATGAAGTGAAATTTAAGATTGTAGGGGAAAAATAAAGAATGGTTAATGAGAAACAAATTTTTGTTTAAGGAACTTACCTGGATAGAAATTAAGCCTTTAAAAAACAACCTGCTTTCACTTGGAGGATTTAAGAAATAAACATTGTTTCCTTTTTTCGCAAGTTCGAGTGCATAATGGTGTTTTGAGATAAACATTTCACCCCAAAACTGTGGTGAAATGAGAAGGATCGTCTTTTTATTTAGGGAAAACAAGTTAAATAAGTACAAGTGCTACAGTTTCAACTAAGGGAGAGCTTTTTGGCAGACTGATATATTTTATCGATAATCTCCACGGTCTTTAATCCCTCAAAGGAATTGGCTGATATAGAACTTCCCTTTAATAAAACATCTACAACATTTTCGTATATCTTGTCATGGTTTGACATGGAACCAGAATAATTACCGTAATTATTTGCTTTATTGCCTTTTGGTAAATCTTTAAACTCAAAAGCTTCAATATTCTGGTATTCTAATTCATTTAAATATTGTCCTCCGATCTTCACCGTTCCCTTTTCAGCAAAAATTGTGAGGGAGCCCTCCATGTTTTTGTTATAGCTATTTACTGTGTAATTAATTGTTCCAATAGCACCGTTATAAAATTCCAGTGCAACTGCGCCGGTATCTTCAAAGTCAATTGTGTGCTTGTGAGCAAAATTACCCGTAATGGCGAAAGCACGTTTAACATCACCTATCATCCAATATAAAAGATCAATAAAATGGCTAAACTGAGTATACAAGGTTCCGCCATCTAAGTCCAATGTACCCTTCCAGGAATTGTGGTAATAATCAGGATTTCGGTTCCAAAAGCAACTAAGCTGTATACTAAATATCTTTCCAAAGACTCCTTTGTCTATTGCATCTTTTACTGCTGCTACCGGCGGGTTGAACCGGTTTTGTTTAATAGCAAATAAACGTCTGTTTGCCCTTTCAGCTGCCTTAATCATTTCTCCACAATCATGCACATTTATAGCTAGCGGCTTCTCACATAAGACATGGAAACCTGCCTGCAAGGATTGGATCGAATGTTGCGCATGAAGGCCATTAGGAGAGCATACAGCGATCACATCAATGTCCTTTTCATTTTGCAAGAGTTCGGTAATGTCTGTATAAGATACGGCCCCATATTTTTGTGCTAGAGCATCAGCTTTGTCTTTTATTATATCGCAAACAGCAACAAGCTTTCCATATGTCTTGATATGCTCCGCATGACGCTGGGCTATTCTCCCACAACCAACAATCGCAAATTTGACTTTTGTCATCATCTTCAAATTCGTTCTACAGTATTAAAGCAGGATACGGCGGTCATACTTTATTCAAAAAAATTAATTTACTAAGTACTTAGACCATGCAAAGACAACATCTGAGAAAGAGAACTCTGGTGAATATTGCGCCAAACAGCATTACTCAAGGGATAATAATTCTCGTTCTAAAAGCTGTTTCAATTTTGGAATATCGATCAACAAGTCTTTATCAACTGATAGCTTGACTAAATCGTCATCGTCATTTGGATGATCACCTTCTGAAAAAAAACCAATATATTTTGCGGCTTTTTGATTAGAAATCAACCAATAATAGCAGTCTTGATGGTAGGGGGCTAATATGTCTATTATTTTTGAACCCCGGCTGGCAAAGGCTATGTTTGAAAGCCCGCTTCCGTGCACTGATATGATCACATTAGCTGTTCTAATCATCCACGATAAATCACTGAC
>DASVST010000415.1:0-4911 GCA_036387965.1 Segetibacter sp.
TACAACACAGGAACGAAATCCAGAAGGATACACGTTTCATTCGATAGCGGAAAAGCCTGGCAAGCTATTGATGAAGGACTTCCGCCTTCTCCGTCCATTTCATCGATTAAACAAATGGGCAATTATTTAATATGCGGTCATCCGGATGGTATATTCCGATCATCTGACATGGGAAAGACCTGGAATAGAGTTCATCCCGGTGTTGATAAAGACGAGTTTAAAGTTTTTACAACATGGAATAATCCTTCCAGTGAACCTAACAAAGTATTTAAGATATATGTTTCAGGTAACGTGTTGTATGCTGTGCCAGTCAGTAGCGGATGCTGAAAATAATTAAACGATCTATGTTACTTAAACCAACAAAAATATGAACAAAGTTATTTATGCGATGATCTTATCGCTGGTTGTGGTAAGCGGGCTAGTATTTGCCAATCGCGAAATCAAAAATGAAACATCAAAAAAATTAAACCCAATGCCACTCTCTGCTGCTGAAATGAAAGCCGGAAGGGAAAGTTGGGAGGCTACCCCCGATGGTATAAAGTTCAAAAAATGGGAAGCGTCTCCGGCAGGTAAAAAAGTGTATGCTGCTGAAGCTAAAATAAGGAAGCATATAAGTGCTTTCACCAATATGGAGGCTGTTATAACCTCTCTTTCTCTTCCGCCAGGCTCACGATTAGGTTTCGGAGTGATGGTCAGAATTAATGGTGACGATTATATTGTAAAATTTGAGCCGGAAAAGTCTCAACTTTTACAATTGCTTAGCCTGAAAGTCAACGACAAAATAATAATAAGAAGCCGTAACGTATCGCATGCACCTAAGTATTCTTGTCCAATAATATCCGGGGAATATGTAGAACTAGATAGCAAAGTAATTTTTAAACGTGTTCCCCGAAAAGGCGCTTGCTAAGTAAGTAAATTATGAAATACATGCCACAGTAGTAAGAAAGCCAAATTCGAAAACCCCTAAAGGAACGGCGGGTGATCGTTCCTTTATTGAACTTTCTTTGGTTACTTTCTTTGTTTCATTAGAAAGAAAGTGACAGATGATGATCAGCATTGAACAGTTGATGTCCTGGGGATTGCTTCGCTCCTCGCAATGACGAATTACCCGTAATGATCAATCTTCAGCTTCGCAAAAAAGGTTTTCTCATCAATTTCAACAACACGCCCCGGCTCTAAACCCTGCACGTTCATATCTTCAATCGATACCCTTGCTAATCTTTTACATTGATGTTTTACAGCCGCAACCATCTTGCGAACCTGCCGGTATTTTCCTTCGGTCAGTGTAATCATTATCCAGCTTGAGGGAGAGTATTCTTTGATGTCGTAACCTGCAGGCAACATGCCGGCAGGGTCTTCAATAATTGAAACTTCGCAGGGCTTGGTAGTGTAATCTCCTCCGCCTTTTGCACGAATCAATACACCCGATTCAAGTTGCTGCCTTGTTTCTTCTGTTACCATATGCCGCACCTGTACGAGGTAGCTTCGTTTGTGTTTCACATCACTTTCAAACAAAAGCTTCGTCACCTTTTTGTTGGTGGTAAGTAACAGCAATCCTTCTGAGTTTATGTCTAACCTGCCAATGGCATGTGTTCCTTCAGGAAAATCAAAGTCAAGATCACCCAACAACTTTATCTTGTGCGGACTGACAAACTGCGAAACCATTTCGCGTGGCTTATAAACAATAAAGTAACGATGAGGTGTGTTTGACACAGTAGCTTCCAAAGTAAAACTGTTTCTTCTTAAGTAATTCTAATCAACCTTATGTCCACTTCCATACAACGCTTTACCACTTCTTCCACCTGTATGCTTTCCATTTTCTAACACAACACCTCCATTGATCAATATTGCATCAAACCCCTTTGAATACTGGTGCGGCTGCTCAAAGGTAGAAAGGTCGTTAACCGTCTTTTCATCAAAAACAACTATATCGGCAGCCATGCCTTCTCTCAGTATTCCACGATCTTTTAACCCGAATTTTTGAGCTGCAAGGGAGGTCATTCGCCTGATTGCTTCTTCCAAGGAAATCACGTTTTCGTCGCGGACATACTTGCCAAGAACCCGTGCATTGGTTCCATACCCTCTTGGGTGCGGCATGCTTTTGCCGGGTGTTGGTATACCGGCGTCTGCGCCAACCATACAAAAAGGATATTGCATAATGTACTTTACATCCTCCTCGTTCATGCTGTGATACACCATCTGGGCTCCGCCTTTTTCTACCATGTCCATAATGGTTTCTGCTTCGAAACGCGGCTTCGATTTACGTCCCATAAGTTTATTGATCTCAGTAATGTTCTTTCCGTTGAATGTAGAATCAGCACCGTAATTCGCAACTACGGCATAGCTGTAATTCTTAAACTTGTAGCCGTTTAATTGTTCCAGCATTTCTTTTTTTATCCTGCTTCTTACCGTGGGGTTGTGCAACCGTGCTTTTAGTGAATCGTTGCCACCGGCAAAAGCCCAGTCGGGCATACGAACACCAAGGTTGGTGCTGCTGGCTGTGTAAGGATATTGATCAATAGTTACATCCCAGCCATCCTTTCGTGCCTGCTGCACAAGACCAAGGGTTAGTTTAGACTTTCCCCAGTTTCCCCGTCCACCTATTTTAAAATGGGAGATCTGAACCGGTATGTTTGCTTCTTTACCAATGTTGATGGCTTCGTTAATAGCTTCTACAGCATTGTTTTCTTCGTTGCGTATGTGGGATGCATAAAGACCATTATACTTTTTAGCAGCTTTAGCTAAGCCAACTACTTCTTCCTGTTTTGCAAAGGTGCCTGGTATATAAATAAGCCCGGTTGATAACCCAACAGCACCTTCCTGCATTGCTTTTTCTACGAGGGCTTCCATTCTTTTTTGTTCCTCGCCTGTAGGTGTACGGTTGTCCCTTTTCATAACTTGCTCCCGAACAGTATTATGACCTACAAGTGTAGCCACATTGATGGAAGGACGAACACTATCTATCTGCTGAAAAAACTTTTTAATGTTAGCAGCCGATCCACCACAGTTTCCGGTAACAACAGTAGTAACACCATCATAAATATAATTATCGGCTGTAGGTCTTGTTAGGACAGCGCCTTCTATGTGTCCATGTACATCTATAAATCCGGGGGCTACAATTTTTCCGGCAGCATCAATAGTTTTTGCTGCCGTGATGTTTTTGAATGAACCAACATGCAGAATTTTTCCATCCTTAACAGCGATGTCGCCGTAAAACCAGGAGTTGCCGGTGCCGTCTATAATGCGGCCATTTTTTATGATTACGTCGGCTGTTTGTTGTGCTGATGCTTGCTGGCAAATCAAGAGTAGGAGAAAAATATATTTCATATAAAGTGGAATGAATGTTTGTGTATTTTATTTGCTGCCTCTGCTGTCTGCGCCTCCCGTCTATCGTATTGATCTTAACACTATCAGTTAGTTCCGTGTAAAGTTTGTAGAACTAAGTCGGAGCCTGACCCAACACGATTATCACCATTCACCTTCACAATATGCCACTAAATTGTCACATTTAGACTGCATCGCTCCATATATGTTCGCGACCTTTGTATCTCAATCACCCAGGAATTTGGAACGTCGTGGATGATTCTACATGAAACAGCGAAACCAGCAGCAAGTTGATTCATTACTCTTCCACTTCAGCCCCGGCTTCTACTCTTTCTTCCATTACTTCTACCCTCGTAGCAAAGAAGAAAAAGAAAGGAATACATGCATAGAAGATTAGTGCTGCAGTAACATTGATGAAACAAATTACCAATGCAACAACATGTATGATTGCTCCCATGTATACCTTACGAATACCATGTTTTAAGCGTTCTGCCTCCATACCGGCTTTGAAAAGATTATTTTGTTTTGCAAATAATAAGATCATCAGGAAACTGATACTGGTAAGTAATAAAACTGTTCCGTAACATAACACCGCAAAGCGATCGTAATAGTAATGCCCCATCAAAGCTGTAACATAGGGTATCAAAGCGATGAAAAATAAGAACAGCCCGTTTAACCATAACATGTTCCTGTTTGCTTTATCAACAAACTGGAAAAGTGCATGGTGGTTTACCCAGTATATGTACAAAGTATAAAAGCTGAAAAAATAAGAAAGGAATTCAGGAACGAGATCAAGTAACTGGTAGGGCAACTCTGCTATCTCTATTGCTTCAATTTCCGGGACAGGAATTTCAAGGATCAGCAATGTCATAATAATTGCAAAGAATCCATCACTTAAAAAATTTGCACGTTCAGGTGAAAAAATTACAAGCTTCGTATGCTGTCGTTTTTGAGGAAATAACATGTTGTTTTGTGTTGTTGGTTTAAGTACAATGGGAGTACGGGTGCCGATTTTTGATACAACTGAAGTTTTAGCAAAAGCCGGAGATGCCGGCTTTTGCTAATTAACAGCAAACCTGGATCTCCCGTAAGAAGCGGCGAAGAGACCGAGTGAAATAGCGGTGAAGCAAGCTTCTGTGATCAGCCATTGAGTTCCAAATGCACCAAGCTTTCCTTCAACCACAATTGTGATCACACGGCTTAGTCCATACATTCCCCAGAACATTGTAAGGAAGCCGAGTGCCTTAGATAGGCTCAGTCTCGATAAGTAGATGATTACCCCAACAATAGAAATACCTACTCCTCCATACACGCCACGAATGGAACTGTATGCATCGTTGTTGCCGAGATTTACCTGCACAAGATCCATTACCTGTTGAGGATTGATGAAAGCCATCATGCTTACACTAAAGATCGATAAAACTGATAAAGAGATAAAACCGATTGAAGCGAACCTGATTGTTTTTGTTTTCATGTTTTTAATTTTAGAACACAAAAATGAAACAGGCACAACAATAAAATATTGGTATTTACCAATATTTCAAAGCTTCACATTATTCATAAACTTGCTGAAGTTAGTCGGATCAA
>DASVST010000416.1:0-2803 GCA_036387965.1 Segetibacter sp.
TTAGATCAAAGTAAGTATCAAAACAAGTTTGACCAGATACAGGATTTGCTGGGATTAACTGAAAAGGAAAAGGCGTTGGTGTTATCCGTAAATAAAGCAAACGATCCAACAAAAAAATATAAGGAAGTATTCATCAGCTTAGGAGGAATGTTATCAAAGGTGTATAGAACAGAAGTGAGCTTGGAAGAATACTTAGCCTATACTACAGAAGAAACGGAAAAAGTGAAAGTAATCCAGTATGCTCTTAAATATGGAAGCATACAAAAAGGTATATCTGCTTTAGCAAATGAGATTCAAACAAGTTAAACATCATAAGTATGAAAAAGATAATATCCGTAATTGTTCTTGTGGCATTTGCAACATTAGAGCCATCTCAAAAAGTGCTTGCACAAGATCCAATAACAGAAATAATCAAAGCTGGAGTTAAGAAAGTTATTAAGGCTGTTGATCTAAAAATTCAACGGTTACAGAACAAAACAATCTGGTTGCAAAATGCGCAAAAGGTAATAGAGAATACGATGTCTGAAATGAAACTGAATGAAATTACAGATTGGGTAGAAAAACAACGTACTCTGTACAAAGACTATTATGATGAGTTGTGGCAAGTGAAAAACAGTATTTCCTACTACCATCGGGTAAAAGAGATTACCAGTAAGCAAGTTCAATTGGTAGCTGAATATAAACGTGCATGGGGACTTTTTAAGCAGGACAAACATTTTACAGGAGATGAATTGAACTATATGGGGAGGGTGTACACCGGTATTCTTGATGAGAGTGTTAAAAACCTTGAGCAAATATTTTTAGTTGTCAACTCTTTTTCAACTCAAATGAGCGATGCTAAACGCTTAGAAATAATCAACAACGCATATAATCAGGTTGAAACAAATTATTTAGACCTAAAGGCTTTTAATCAACAAAACGTACTGGTTAGTTTACAACGTGCTAAATCCAAAAATGATATAGATGTTTTAAAAGCTCTGTACGGACTTCATTAGGATTCAACAGCAAAACTTATCAGCAATTAAATTATTGTTTATGAAAAAGACATTATTAAGTGTACTGGTCGTATTAAGTTTTAAAGTAAGCACTGCACAAACATTTGAGGAATGGTTTAAACAGAAGAAAACACAAAAGAAATATCTGATTGAACAGATTGTAGCTTTTAAAATTTACTTAGGCTATGTTCAAAAAGGTTATTCAATAGCCAGGAAGGGACTAACGACGATTGGCAACATTAAAAAAGGTGATTTCAGTTTGCATAATGATTTCTTAAGTTCATTTAAAAGCGTTAATCCAACAATAAGAAATTATTCGAAGGTGCCAGACATCATCGCTTTTCAGGTTAAAATCATTCAGTCTTATAAATCCACCTATAAATACGTTCAGTCTATTAGTTTATATAGTCCTGCTGAAATTGATTTTATTTATAGGGTCTTTACTAACCTCATCAATAATAGTAGTGATGATTTAGATGAGCTCATTACTGTAGTTACAGCAAATGAATTAGAAATGAAAGATGATGAACGGTTAAAAAGAATTGATGCTATATATGCCAGTATCCAGGATAAGTATGCATTTGCAAAAAATTTTGGAGACGAGGCAAAAGTTTTAGCAGTTCAAAAAGCCAAAGACAAAAATAACCTTGAAACAAGCCGGAAACTTTACGGCATTAAAAACTAATAGTGATGAAGAAAGTAATAATATTCTTATTAGTGGTTATGGGAAGTGCAGCACAATTATCGGCTCAATCAGAAGAAGCTCAGCAATTATTATTAAACGTAGAGAAGCTGGCTCAACTAAAGCAAATCCTCACTGATTTAAAGAAGGGATATACTATTGTAAGTACTGGGTATAATACCATTAAAAATATCTCACAAGGCAACTTCAATTTGCATAGGACTTTTCTTGATGGTTTGTTAGCTGTTAGTCCAAAAGTAAAAAATTATAAAAAAGTTGGCGAAATAATCAGCTTTCAAATTTCAATAGTTAAAGAGTATAAGAGTGCTTTTAATAAGTTTAAAAGCGATGGTAACTTCAGTATTGGTGAAATCGGCTACCTAAGTGATGTTTATACAAATCTCTTCGATCAAAGTGTAAAAAATTTAGACGCATTAGCTAATATAATTACGGCCAATAGACTACGGATGTCTGATGATGAAAGGCTGAAAGCTATCGATGATATTTTTATTGATATGCAAGATAAGCTGGTATTTCTTCGACACTTTAATAACAGTACTACAATTCTCGCAATACAAAAAGCGAGGGATAGAAAGGATACGAAAAGCTTAAAAACTATCTACGGCATAAATAACTAAAAACATAGCGATGACGGTATACAAGAAATCTGCCCTTTGGGCAGTAATGGGAATGTTATTGCCTGTACTATCACAGGCTCAAGGAGTTACAAATCAGGTAAAAGGTCTCCATGGTGTACTTGACCAACTGTATGAAGACATGATGCCCTTATGCAGCAAACTCATTGGAGTTGGACAAGGTATTGCAGGATTTGCAGCCACGTGGTATATAGCATCAAGAGTATGGAGGCATATAGCAAATGCTGAACCTATAGATTTTTATCCCTTGTTTAGGCCCTTTGTAATTGGTTTCTGTGTGATGATTTTCCCCTCGGTGCTTGCAATGATTAATGGTGTTATGAAGCCAACCGTTACTGCTACTTCGGCAATGATGAAGGATTCTGATAAAGCTATAGAAGTTCTTCTCAGACAGAAGGAGAATATGATTAAAAACACTGACGTGTGGAAAATGTATGTGGGTGAAACAGGTGCTGGTGACAGAGATAAAT
>DASVST010000417.1:0-3874 GCA_036387965.1 Segetibacter sp.
ATTCAATGTTTGCTCGGGTACAATTGATTTGCGTAGAAGGTTAGAGAAAAGTGAACTGGACGCTTTTCTTCCTATCGGCTTCTTTGAAAGAAAAATGTAACACTCGTGACGGAGAAAGGGCCGTTCATTGAAGAACCGTTCGGAGCTTCTTGTAAGAAAGCTCTTGTCTTCTTTTAAAAAGTCTGCCTGATACTTCGCATCCACGAACCAGTCCTGTTTATGAAACACACTGTACCTAGGCAATACCTTTATGGCCTTAATCCACGCCTGGTGAAAAGCTTCATACTCTTTATCGGATAATGTAAACAGTTCAGGCAACTGCACTTTGAAGCCAATGGTAATATCACCCTGCTTCGACAAAATGCAGTCGTGCTCAATTCCTAACAGCGGCAATAAATCATCTATCCACTTTTCCATAACACACGATTCAATACTTTTTTTTAGTAAATAATCTGCGGCTATTTGCCTTCAACCGTTTTGGAATAGAACGTTTGGCTACTTTTTTCATCATGCCATGTTCTCCATAGCGATGGGACAAACGATAGACATACATAAACAGTCCCGCACCTAGCCCCAGAATGATAAAAAGCAGAACGTATGTGTTGATGCCACAGATATAAAGAATAGCAAAGAGCACGAGCAACACCAATAGTCCACCGCCCAGATACCAGATATACTGCGCTTTCAATCCCCGAAACTCAATCGGCTTGTTAATGCCCTTGTTGATGGTGTAGACACTTGCTGACATAATGAGAAGTTTAGATACCAAAGAAGGCCCTAATAACAGTAGAGACTATTACAAGGAAAACGCATGAGCCAAACCATGCCGCTGCAACCTTACCAGTATCATGGTCACCGCTGTTCCATTTGTTATATACTTTCACCGCACCTATCAAACCCACAATAGCACCTATAGCATACATAAGGTTTGTACCTGCTGCGAAATAGCTTCTTACTTTCTGGTTCGCATCATTAATACCCGCTGTTCCATCCTGCGCATACAGCGCAATCGAAAGAGCAAAAGCGATTCCTGTGAAGTATATTTTTCTTACGTTTCGGACAAAGACTTTCCTTCTGCACTTGTTCATACACACTTGTTTTATATTAATTTTTGAATTACTACTGAGGCTCCCATAAGTGGCCCTGCCTTACGGGACAGGGCCTGGGAGTAGCCCACATTCACTTTTCTAACCACACATGAAACAGATCCTCTTCCTCTAAATGAATGGAGCAATTATGGAATGCTTCGGAGACAATGAGATTTGATACCGCTTCTTTAAATTCAGAAGACTTGAGCGAGGGATATTTAGAAAGAATTTTTTGTACAGCAAATACAAATTCTTCTTTAACGACCTTGGTTCCCTTGCTGCTTTGAAAATAAGCGCTCAATTCGTCCATGCAAGCATAGACCATTCGCTCACCAGAATCAGTAGGTATTTCAACTTCCGAGATTTGGTCTGGAAATAATGATGGCTGATTCTGTTCGTTTGGAAAAGACACAACAGTTGGAGAAACTGATGATGGATTTGTAGCTCCCTTTTGTGTCGGGAAACCAATTTTAAAATCCTTTCGGTAGTAAAGAAGATAGATAACAAGGTAATAACCTGCTGATAGTAGGGCAAGGGTAGTCCAGTACCCTTGCCAGGTAATAGTATTAAACATAACTCACGGTTTTCAATCACACAAAATCAATAGTAATCGCTCTAAAAGCTATACCCTGCTTAACACGTTTTTAATCATACCGGTTGAAGAGCGGGGCTTTAGGAATGTACCAATTAAAAAGCATAGACCTAACAGACCAAATAATACCAGAGTAAAAACAGGAACACTTTCTTCAAAAGTTCCCCAGTTATAGTGGGCAGTATCATTCTTAAAAAAGAGATAAATGGACGTAAATAACAGTCCTGTTCCTACAACATTCAAACATTGCTTTACAAAGACTTTTGTTGTGCGTGGCAAATGGTAGCTTACCACTAAAATGAGCACACCGAAAAAGCCAAGAATGGAATGTATTGCACCTGGAAGTAGGCCTAAAAATATATACAGGGCATAGAATCCACCTAAGTGTTCACCGCTAATTAAGATGAACAAAAAGGAAAAAATAAGCGTATAAGGATGTGACAGGATCTTAAACATTTTCATACCTATAAAATTAATTAATTACATGGACCTGTGCTTCCACCTGCGTAACCTTTAATGATTCCGATTGTAATATTTCCTTTCTCTGGATGGTTCGCATTGCTCATTTGCTGCAGCTTATGATATAGCCCTTGCGGAGTTCTGGTTGACTGCGTCATCGGACTGCCTGGAAGACCATATAGTGGTATTTCAAGTTTGTTTGTACGGGTATGGTTGAAAATGTCAAGAGCCCAGTCCGTACAATTGTATTGATCAACATCGTAGTTTAGATTAGATAACTGCTGCATACGAACCAGTACGGAGGATAATTGGGCCGGAGTAAGATTCATGAATAAAGAAGCATTGAACTCATGATGGGCATTATCAACCAATTTACCCGCAGTTGGCGCATAGGTTATCGACTTATAGTTCGATTTAGGATAGAAACCGATGTTTTGAGTTACATGCTGTGAACCATTCGATTTTTTGACAGTGATAAATGCGTGACCAGGAGAACCTGTACTGAAATCATAAAATTTATTGGGGTCAGCATCTACTGGAATATCTGTAGATATTTCAATAGAGCAGGAGGCACCAGCATCGGGGACTGAATTGAAACAATTGACAAACTTCTGTATGTCTATTGGTTCCTTTTCGAAATCTGGTTCAAAATCGATTAGTATCGGAGGCTCTTCAACTGGCCCGCCGCCAGTAGGAGAACCACCACCCGTACTTCCACCTCCGCCGCCACTGCCCCACGGACTGCCTCCATCTGAATTAAAAAAACTATAGTATGGCTGTTCGTTAAAACCATTGAACAACGATTGCAGCCAAATCCAGCTTGACCACGAAAAATCACTACCACCGCTTGGTATGACATACGTAATCACCACTTCCGGCATCACATTGCCTGGCTGCACCAACGATGAACGATTTGCTGAACTTTGATGAAAAGCAGAAATAAAACCATTGTCAATAGCTGACTCTATGAGCTTTTGACGCATCAACGAATAAATAATGATATTTCCATCAAACTGCTTCTTACCAGTTCCATCGTTGCGAATACTTCCTTCCAAATGGACAATCCTGCCTTCCTGCACCTGCCCTTCTTTATCAGTTTGAAGAAGAACAAAATCGTTTTCAATACTCTTTTGTTTGAAAGGCACTCTTAACATATAAAGACTAACGCTGTCAACTTTACTTAAGACAGATCTAGAAAAATCCAGGAGATTGTAATCAGTTGAAGAAATATCATCTTTCAAGGATTGCTGTACTATTTGGAGATAATTGGCAGGTTTAGACCAATCCTCCTTTTTGCAGGCAATAACTGCAACCAAACAAAAAACAAATGTAAAGATGTGTTTCATGGTATGTGGTGTTTTTGATGACGATGTAAAACTAATTCAGTCAATAGGCGATCAGAATTAAAAATGGATAAGAAATTAAGGCCGGGCTTTAATTTTACTCATTGTGACCTCTGTAATTCCCAGGTAAGAAGCCAGAAATTTTGCCGGAACCCGAAGTATCAGTTCCGGAAAATGTTCAAGGAGGTAATCGTATCGCTCCTGCGATCGTTGCATTCTCAAAGAATACAATCGTTGTTCACTGAGCATATAGTATCGTTCGAGTAAAACACGGCCTATATAATTGAACTCAGGAAAATTGCGGTAAACAAACTGCAATTCTTCATAGCTGATATAATAAACAATACAGTCTTCTAAAGCCTGAATAGATTCATAACTCTCTCTTTGCGAAA
>DASVST010000418.1:0-1594 GCA_036387965.1 Segetibacter sp.
GAATGATAGATTCTAAGGCTGAAGTTATAATGGCAACAACAATCATTTATAATTTTTCAGATTATCCCTTGTGGCGCAATAAAATAAAAAATCCCAAACCGTTCGTGTTATATGGCGCTATTCATTTGCATAAAGATTTACCTCAGAATGATTTAAAAATTCAAAGGGCGAAGGCAAGTGATTGCTATATAGCTAACACCGAATTCGAAAGAAAAAAATTAATTGAATATGGTGTTGATGCAGAAAAAATCGTGACAATTGGTACCGGCATTGCTATTGAAGATTTCTATGTATCTGAAAATGAAATAAGAACTTTTAAAGAACAACATTCAATAAAAGAAACTGATGTTGTAATTGGCTTTATCGGGAGATTAGTTAAAGGTAAAGGTGTTGCAATATTGATTGATGCTTTTAGAGAATTGATTAAAGAAAACAAGAATGTAAAACTTCTTTTAGCAGGAGGCACTACAGACTATGTTCCTGAAATAAAGAAGATAACAGAAAAAGAAGGGTTACCGGTTATTCTTATAGAGAACTTTCCCGAAGCAAATAAAAACCTCTTATTTAATGTTTTGGATGTTTTTGTACTCGCATCTCAAAGTGAGTCTTTTGGTGTTGTTTTTCTTGAAGCATGGGCTTGCAAGAAACCTGTCATCGGCAGTCGGATGGGTGCAACAGAATCCTTATTATCCGAAGGAATAGATAGTCTGCTTTTTGAACCTAATGATGTTGGTGACTTATGCTTAAAGGTGAAGCAACTTATCAGTGATCCTGCAAAAAGAGTTCAGTTTGGATTGAACGGTTATAAAAAAGTGGAAGAGAATTATACCTGGCCTACAATCGTTGCAAAATACAGAGAGGCTTATCAACTTGCAATAAGGAACTTCAGCAATAGCAAAGAGTTAGTCTAATTGAAAATTGTTCACATAAGCCATTTATATCATCCCTCAAAAGGAGGTGTACAAACTTTTTTTAAAAACATTTCTGAGCGACTGGTAAAAGATTATGGTGATAATGTTACAGTTGTTACAACTGATTCAATTTATGGGCCTGAAAGAACCATTTATAAAAATGCAGGACCCCATAAAGAGATTATCAACGGCGTTAATGTAATACGATTCCCTTATAGGAGATGGCATATTAAACCATATCGTTTGCTCTCAAAGGTTTTCAATAAGCTGTCTTTTACAATGCCCGAGAAGTTTACTTTACAAGCATATGGTCCGTATTCAAAAAGTATGAAAAAGTATTTAATGGAAGTTGATGCTGATGCTTTTTGCGGATCTTCTATTAGTTATCATTATATGCAACTGCCGTTATGGAAACAATGCAATTTTTTTTTTTACGGCAGTATTCACCTGGATGAAGATGAAAGTAAACATGCTATTTTTTCCACACAATTGAAAGCTATAAAGGCATCAACCTTATACCTTGCAAATACAGCTTATGAAAAGCAGCGCCTAGAGAAAATAGGTGTTGACGCAGATAAAATTTTTGTTTTGGGTACAGGTGTTAGCATCGAAGATTTTGTTGTAAAAGATGAAGATGTATCAAGCTTTAGAAAAGAGTTGGGTATTCCGGAAGAAGCTGTGGC
>DASVST010000419.1:0-7639 GCA_036387965.1 Segetibacter sp.
TGTGAAATACTTTCAATGGAAGATAGCAAAAGCAGTGAGAAAAAGCAGCTTGGGAAAAGGTTTTTCATAAAACAAGAGTTTGCTAACGCAACTAGCTAATAGGCATTTTTCTCACCTTTAATGATGTTCACCAGAGTTTGCACAATGATTTGCAAGTCGAGCCAGAAGGTCCAGTTCTCTATGTACCAAACATCGTATCTGACTCTTTTCTTCATGAGAAACGGCTCTTTGGTTTCGCCTCTGTAACCATGCACCTGTGCCCAGCCGGAGATACCTGGTTTTACCCAATGACGCATCATATATTTTTCAATACTGTCTTTTGATTCTATGTTTAACGGTACGGGATGAGGACGAGGGCCCACTACTGACATGGAGCCAAGCAGTACATTAAAAAATTGAGGTAATTCATCCAGGCTGGTCTTGCGCAGGAACCTGCCAATGGGTGTGATTCTCGCATCATTTTTACAGGCCTGCCTGTATTTACCATCTTCATCAACATCTTTGCTGGTTGCTATCATCGTTCTGAATTTCCAGCAGATGATAATATTGTTGTTCAACCCCCAGCGCTCCTGTTTAAATAGTACAGGGCCTTTGGATGTTAGCTTTATGATCAGTGCAATGATGGGAAATAACCAGCTAAATACAAGTGCGATTACAAAAACTGAGAAAACGATATCGAACAATCGTTTGTAAATTTTGTTGTCAACAAAATCAAGTGGTAACGAACGTAGGGTAATCATGGACATGCCGCCCATCCGGTCTATCTGCATTTTGCCGCCAAAGCGTTCGTAGTTTGGGATAATTCGGACCCTTTTTCCCTGGCGTTCTGCTATCGATACAATGTTTTCAATCTGTTTTTCTTCTGTGATTGGCAGTGTTACCACTACGTCATCCAACTGGTGGCTGGAGATGATGTTTGCAATTTCTGAAGGCTTTCCTAAGTAGTGGCCATTTAGTGACGGATGTTTCTGGTCATCCAAAAAACCGGTCAGCTGGTAGCCATAGGAACGGTTTTGAACATAATTGTGGTAGAAATCCAGCCCGGTTTTACCGGCGCCAATGATCAATACTTTGCGCTTAATGTTTATACTGTTCGTAAATCTTTTGAAGAGGAGTCTTATCAATAACTTTTGAAGAGGAAAAAGAAAAAAAATAATACCGCACTGGATAAGAAACTGGTGACGGCCATAGGGATATTGTTTAAATACCTGGAAGGCAATAAAAGAAGTGGTTAGTGCATACAGCCCGAAAGCTTTCACAAACATCACCCACTCGATGGAGAAAGGTTTTATACGAAGATCTCCGTAAAGTCCAAAGGAACGGGCACATAAAAACCAGGTAATGACATTGGTTGCTATCACTCCGAAAAAGGGAGAATAGATCAGAGATCCGCCCTGCCCGGTATAAATGCTTTGCACCAGAAAGATAATTGTGCCGAGCATTAACAGATCCACTAAAATTTTGGATCTAATCAGTATCACAGATTCTTTAAGCATTAGTTTGGTGTTTTGGACAAAGACCTAAATCATTTTCGTGTTTGCCATGCCTGGATTCTATAAAACGAAGGTAAAATGGAATAACTTCTATGCATTTTAAGTAAACTATTTCCCCCAGTCTCTCACGGAATCACTTGGTTGCAAAGCGAATCAAACTTAGTTCATTTGTTATGTCTTTCAAGCTACTTTATCTGACCACAATTTCTGACGAACCGCTGCATGAATGATTATATGCTATTTCTTGCACCAAGGTTAATCAATATAAGCCAGATACACTTCATTTATTCAATAAAAGCTCTAACATGGACGTTTTGGTCGATATCAATGGGCTTTTAGCCGATCGCACGAAAAGTTTGGGTTGTCTTGCTTAGCAAAGAAAATTTAAACTAAAATAAAAAAGGAGGAAAGTGCGTGAATTTTTATCTAGTATAAATACGGTAAGCGGGTAGCAGAGAACAGAATTTCATCTTACGTTATTGCAAATAGAACAGTAGTATTTGGACAGATAAACCTTATTTGTCGAAATACTACTTTCCACTGTCTCTGGACACATATCTTAATTATCAAGCCTGAGAGGTTGGCAGTTTTCCAAATAAATAGGAAGTAGTTTCCTCGAAGCACGAAAACATGATAGAATTTCACCCGTTCGCTGTGTATAACCCAGAAACGACACCAATTATATCATTATTCGACTGCTCAAGGCGGATTAAAGAAATAATTAGTTGCTAAAGTTTATTGAGATGTATTTGTTCATTGCTTCCGAGAACAATTTTATATGCGGGATTTTCGGCAGGTGTAGGTAAAAATCGGTTTGCTTGCACATGAATATGATAAAATTTTGGAAGGCACTGAGAATTGTCTAACCACACTGTACTTTATGCCTATTCACAACCTATCCTTTTCCAAAAGAAATTCAGCGATTTATGCTCCATCCTGATGGATAGTTCCTGTTAAAGTGCGGGTTTTAATAAGTATCCAATTAATCCAGTAAATTTTCGTACAGGAGCTCTATTTTTTTTACGTTGATTTGGGCATTGTGAAATTCTTTCACGTACTCATATGCGGAACTGCCTAATCTTTCACGCAATGCTTTGGATTGAATCAATAATACAATTTTTGAGACTGTCTCTTCTGCAGAGTTCACTAAAAAACCATTGTCGTTGTGCTTAACAACATCTTTACTGCCATCAACATTGGTTGCTATGCAGGGCAGTTTATAACTCATGGCTTCCAATAAGGAGAATGGAAGACCTTCAAAACTAGAAGTTAAAAGGAAAATGTCTAACTCCTCATAAAATTTTTCTAATTGATATTCGCCCCAAGACACGATTTGAACATTATTCAATTGATGGTTCCTAATAAATTCCAAAGCATCCTTCTTCAAATGGTCATGATAACCTGCACCAAGTAATATAAATTTAATCTCGGGGAAAATTCCCTGAATTCTTTTTGCTATTTCCAAAAAAAACAGCGGATTTTTTTGATGAGTTAGTCGGCCAATCATTCCAATTTGTTTGCACTGATCAAAGTTGCGATTAACAGCAGCGGTGTCTATCTTAATAAAGTTCAAAACAACGGAAACCTGCTCCGCCTTGTAATTTAACTCATGTACGGCTCGGTCACTTTCTGAATAAGAAACGGCTAATAGTTTATTCACTTTTTTTCGTGAAAAAAATTCAAGCGAATAAAATAGCGTCCTTTTAAATCCAATAAAAGACAAATAAGAAAAAGCATTAGGTGTAAAAACAACTGGTATTCGATGAAAATAAGCACTCAACTTACCTAACATTCCGCCTTTAGCGCTATGTGCATGTATGATATTCGGTTGGATCTTTCTTATAAATGATAATATTTGAACAAAGCAATACGGATCATAAAAAAGATGAATCTGCCTTTTAATATTCAATTGATAATAAGTAATATGGTTAGCAGAACACAATTCTTTTAATTCATTATCTGATGGTGCAATCAAAATGATCTCAAACCTGCTCAGATCAATATGAGTCAAAATTTGTGCAAAGTACGTTTTCACGCCGCCAAGAGCCTGAGTAATGTGAACAATACGAATCTTCATTTTAAATAAAATCAGCTATGGTAAAAATCATGGAGTTTGTGCATATAATTTGAAATGGAGAACCTATAGTTTAATTTTCTAGCACCATTCATTACAAATTGTTGCCTTAATTGATGAGAGGAATACATCCGTTTAAACTTAAGTACAAAATCATCAGCGTTATTATTTTCAAACAATAATCCGTTTTCTCCACTTAAAATCAACTCTTTTGGCCCTTCGATATTAGATGCGAGAACCGGCACCCCCGCTCTGAAAGCCTCCAATATCACCAAACCAAACCCTTCAAAGATCGATGTTAGAATAAAACAGTCTGCATTTGCAAAGTATTCATCTGGATTGCTTTGATAACCTTCAAAAGCAACCTGTTGCTCAATTCCCAGATCATTTACCAACTGCATCAATTCCGTTTTCAATTCTCCATCCCCAACCAAAGTGAGTTTGAGCGTGGGAAACTCTTGCAACAAGACGGCGAAGTTTCTAATCAGAAAAAACAGATTTTTCTGAAGCGTTAACCTGCCAACAAACAGGAGTTGAAATACTTCATTGTTTTCTTTTTCTGTTCTTAAGTGCGGCTTATCCACATTTGAAAGATCGATAGCATTATAGATCAACCTCAAGCGGTTCCTAGAAACCCTAAAGTTTCGGTTTATATGCCTATATACACTTTTTGATATGGCTATATATTTGAAATTACGTGCTATCGAATGAGAGAACAAAATATAAAACGCGAAAAAGCAATAATCCTTAAACCCTTTTTTAAACCATATATTATGCATTGTGCTGAAATAGCAGCCCTTTAAGCCAATAGCTCCTATCATTGTTAGCAGATCAGCGTGACCCAAATGTGTATGAATAATATGAGGCTTTTCCCTACAGATAAGCCTCCGTATGTTGATAACTGTTGAAACACCAAGCCCAATCTTGATTACTCTGACGTTTTTATTTATTTCAGTTTTGAGGCCACCGTTTCCTTTCAAATAAGCAATGGTTACGTCATAATTTTCTGATTGCTTATTTACAATTAGTTTCAACAAGGTTTCCGCACCTCCAAAATCGAACGTAGTTATGATATGGAGAATCTTAGTTTGCTCCATTGTAGTAGGATACTATATCAGTGTTCGGATTAAAAGTTTGATCGGATTTCTTTCCTATAAAAAAAAAACCACTTGCAGAATCGTATTTTCTATTACCAAAAGTCAGGAGATCAAAAATGAGAAATGGAAAACCTGTAAATCGAGCAAATAGCTTAACAAAGTTATTAATTTGTTTATTGAAACCCAGCAACGATTGAAGTAAATAATAGTATGCCCAATAAAAGCTTGTTCCTGCAAAAGCAGTAGGGCCACTGTTTAACTCCTGAAATGCACGAAGCAGTATTCTATGGCCCGAATGCGTATACCGTGTAAAATCGAATGCACCACCATGCACCTGTTGCATAAAAGGTGTTTCAACATAAACCAACCCCTCGGTTTTTAATACTCTATAAATTTCAGTAACGCATTTTGCGGGATTAACAACATGTTCTAAAACTGCTTGGCAGATCACCAAGTCAAAATAATTGTCTGCAAATGGCATGTCATGCGCATCAAAAATTATTTTCGTTTTAGGTCCAAATGAGATATCACCTTCAATAATTTCGAACAAGTTATTATCGACTAAGTTTTTGAATCCCCGGCCTTCAATTGATCCACCTACCACTAATATCCTAGGCTTTGAATTGCCTGTAACCTTTGAGGTAAGCTGCAATTTCAAATAACGATAATTTTTAGGAGCTACCCAGTTAATACCAAGCGGGGGAATAAGTTTAGAGAACCAATAATTAAGTTTGCTTTTATAAAAAAAAGTTTTACCTCTTTCAACAAATTCACCCTTCCTGAAAATAGAGTTGTTTTCGTTGATTAAAACCGGAATTCCATCTACTGAAGGATAACATTCCTTACAGTTATTACAAATAAGGTTGACCCCATCTTCCTTTTGGACTTCCAATAAATGACCCCAACAACACACACACAATAAGTCATTTATAAATTGGTTCTTGATCTCCACTGTCGGTTCCTGTTTTTCAATTTGAGAAAACACTTGTACTTAAAATTTAAAATTAAAATATAATTTTTACTAGCCCAGTAATTGTCCAACGGTTGTTTCAGTTGTCTTTGCATTTCTTTCTTCAACCTCAGACGGTTTATTTAGTGAGACATTTATACAATAAACCATAGCTAATAAAAGCCAATAGGGCAAATGATAATATTCACTTAGTATACCAATATGCATAGTGGAGCATATTATACCCATCTTTAAAGTATTAGTATTTTGAACAACCGAAATTTTATTGGCTTTTTTATATGTTTCCCAAATAAACCAGGCAAACAACAAAAAACAGATAATTCCTACTTCCGATAGAAGAACTAAAACCAAGCTCATGAATCCCTCATCGAAAAGTAATTTACCATAACCTGGCCCAGCACCTAACCATGGGTGATTTAAAAATGTTTCGTAAGCGGAAGCCCATAAGGTTGCTCTAACTACACTAGATTCAACATCTTCGCTCATCACTAGCTTGTTTGATATTTCTTGAATGAAAGGATTATTCAAAACCAAAGATTGAAGAAAAACATAGGCAATTAACAAAAATCCAATAAAGAAGACATTGAATCTCCAATTCCAATTAATAAAAACCTGCGAAACAATAAACGAAAAAATTCCCATTGTTGAGCCCAGGCTGACCAATATAACCAAATGAAAAATATATAAGTAGACTTGATAAAGCCTTTTCTTACTCCTCTCTGTATATAAGGTTAAGCAAAAAAAGATATTCATCATAAGTGCCATGATGCCAGGTTCCTCTGCAACCCCCCCTGTGTTTAGAAAATTCGATCGGACATAATACTCCATGTTGGCAGTGCCATTTTCTAGATTAACCAAAGCTGTTCTTATTTGGACGCCAAAAAGGTTAACTAAAAGAAAATCAATGATGATAAAACCTCCAATTAAAAAGTATGTCTTTTTTATAATGGATAAAATTGAAGGGATGGTTATATCACATATATTATTTCTGATTGCATAACGAATGAATAAATAATTAAAAAGAAACAACCATAAATAAGGTAACCAATTTGTAAAATTTTTCTTTGACTGAAAATTTATAAACAAGGAAATAGATGAAAGCACTAAAAATAAAACGACGATCCAAAATTGTTTATCAATGTGAAGGTGACTTTTTTTCAAATCACTTTTAATAAATAAAGGCGTTAATAATAATAGGGTTAATGAAACTAAAACTGGTAGACGTAACCAGGGACCTAGTGCAAAGATCCCTGTACAAGGCGAAACCAGAATTAAAATCAGAAAGACGGTCTTATATAATTTCCGAAGAGCTGTCACCCTACTTAATAATAGCTTTAATTCTTAGTTGATACATTTTTTTGCTCTTGTAAAAGAGCTTACATAACTGTTTTAAGATTTAGATACAACTTCGCAAAATATATTTTAGCCAAATTTTTGAAAAGAAGAACCCTTTGCTGAAAATCCAGATTATAGTTTGAATTCAAAGTTTTGGCATGCTCTGCCAATACTTTTCTGAAATCTTTTAATTGTGAAGTTTTGCCACTAAGGTGCATCCGGAATTTGCCTAACTCATCCTGTATATAATGAAAATTAAACCCCCTTAAATTAGCTTTAGCAAAGAAATCAACATCCATGCAATAGAAAAGATCAATATTTAGCGGAAAAATAGTATCAGAAACTCTTTTACGCCAGAAAACCGTTGGTTGTAAAGGAACAAACCTGCCAGTTTTAAACTTTAAAGGATTCCATTGTTGAGACTTGCAGACTTTGATTGTTCTACCACTTTCATCTATTAGAGAGTAATCGCCATAAATTACATCTACACCGCTATCCTTAAATCCATTAGCAACTTTAATAAAAGCATCATTGCAGTAAATATCATCACTGTTTTGCCAGGCCACAATATCTCCTGTAACAAATTTGTAAGCTTTATTGATTCCGTCCGTCTGGCCATTATCCTTTGTGGATACAATCTTCACTGCTTCGTACGATTCTGCTATCTGGA
>DASVST010000420.1:0-10776 GCA_036387965.1 Segetibacter sp.
GATTATGATTTTAGGAATAAAAGATTTCTTGCAGAAGACAATACGAAATTTGCCTTGAATATTATTATGTATGCAATGAAGGCTTAAGGAGATAAAGGCTCAACGTGTTTTACCTCTGTCTTTCAAGTCATGCTAGCAAAGTTTTAGCATAGATAGGCGGCGCCTGTATCCCTGTTTCTTGCATCTTCGATTACTAACATTTAAAATTTAATGAAGCGGAAAAGATTATTCAATAAACGTCCTTGGGAGAAGCGTTATCCAAAAGCCAGAACACATCTGTGTCAGGTGCAATTAGCTCTAAATATAATGGCAAAACAGTTCAAAGTAGGCTTAAGATTATAAGCTGCAAAGGAAGACTTTGAAATAACTATGGGAGGCAAAGGAGGTTCCAACGAGGCGAAGGAACTAAGACAACAAGTAATGGTTATATAGCGAAAACAGAGGGTATCCTTGAAGGATGCCTAATCCAAATAGAGATATGCGATGGTTCAGTGCTAACTTTTTAATTTTTCTACGACAATGATCACCGCATTTTCAGTCCACAGCTTTTCTGAACAACTGAATGTTTAGTTTATCACTTTACAACAATTAACCCTGCGTGTTCAAAAGCATATATAAGCTTCCTGCTCCTACGAATAATACTACTAATACCAATATTAAACTTGTGAACCAATCATTTTTGCTTTGGATAGTGTCGATGAAGCCCTCGACCCAATTTGTATCATTTTTCATACGGATAGATTTATCCTTAAGTATATTAAATTCTATACCAGATGAACAAATACCTTAGAAATAAGCACAGGAAATTTTTAACTGCTTGTTTTTCAGTAGCTGCTAAATTATCCTGCTAAAAAGTAAGAAATCTATTTGCGGAAGACACTCCCCATTAAGTAGTAGCCTCATTCCATAACGGGCAAGCTATTCTTACAACTGGTAAGACGATAAATATAAAACGTGAGGTTGGGTCTATAACCCCTGTCAATACTAATTGTTGATATTGAGTCTATCCGATCATAATATGGCTTAAACACATTATTAGCATCAACAATTTCTGAAGAAACAAAATAAGCGCTACTTAAATCTACATCTCCCTTTCGTTTGGCATTCATCCATAAATATTCGTGCAGGTTATTTAAGTCCCCTAACCCAATCATCTGCTTATTTCCTTTTCCGCAGAAATAATAATCAACTTGAGCCGCTTGCCATTTACTGCAGACCAAAGGTGAACGATCCGTAGTAATACCCGTTTTGACATCAGCTATATAGATAGAATCAAATTGATTTATAGCCTCACTCCAACCCGTAAGAGGTTCGGTAACTAACTGCATTCTCCCAAATCCATCAAACACATGTAAAAGACTGTTGAAGTTGAAGCCACTATGGCTTGCAGATGTTTCCTGAGGGAGTTCTTCACCAAATTCATTAGGGTAAAAATGGAGGGCAACCTTACCGACAAACAGTATAAAAAGAAAGGTAATAACACTTCCTGTGAGCAATCGTAAACCAGATACATTTTGTGCCGTAGCAAGATATATAGCTGCTGATGGCAATAATGCTACATATGCCGGTCCACTCCAATGCGGCAATGTTGTGTCTCTGAACAAAGCAATTAAAAGAAGCAATAAAGCAAGTGGTACAGCAATTAGGTTGTAAATACCCAATGCTTTAGATCTTAATTGTTTCCTCTTCCTATAAGTGTATACTGCAATGATGATTAAGATAACGTTGAATGGATTATTATAAAGAAATTGACTCACTACTTCGCCAAGAAAGCTGATAATATTGAGGGGGCTGTCGTTGATAACTACCCTGTTGCTATGAAATTTATAAGTAACAAAATCATTCTGTATGTTCCAGATCAAAATGGGGCTGCTAATGATTAAAGAAATTATTAAAGCGGTGTACAGTTGAGGCAGTTTCAACCAACTTCTTTCGTTAACGAGAATGTACAAACCGAGACCAACCCACAAAAAAACACCGTGTACTTTACTCATAATACATAAGCCGGCGGCTACTCCAAATAGTATCCAGTTAAGCCAATCTTTATCAGCGATAGTTATTTGGGCAAGCAACCAAAGCGATAAAGTAAAAAAAACCATTTGCGGAGAATCGGGCATAATAAATAAGCCGGATGTTATTGCTGCGTAAAAAGAAACATTGTACAGGCAGGCACTAAAGAACCCTGCTTTTTCAGAATGGAGTATTTCGCATGTTTTATAAAGAAACCAGGAGGATAAAGCGCAGCCCAAAACACTGCCCAATCGAACGAAACCTTCAATAGAATCTAACGCAAGATTGAAAGTGGTAAGGCGAATAAAAATTGCCACCATTGGTGGATGATCGAAATAATTCCACTTTAAAAAATTAGTGTACGACCAGTAATATGATTCGTCTACACCAAGAGCCGTTGTGAAAGCAATTATACCACGAAGAATAGCAAAAGCTATTATGAGTAAAACTGTCTTTTGTTTGTAGGAATATTTTTTTAGAAAATGCTCTTTCAACTAATGTCGTTTTGTAAAGTCAGCTGGTGGTATATGCCGTAGTTCGAGGCCGCAAGGTAAATACTTTTCTCCCTTACAATAACACGTTTGGTTAAACATGTTTAATTGTTGATTTATTTGGTTAGCCAATCTCTGATGGATAGAAAGCAAAGCCAGGTCATAATCGCAACAACCATCCAGCCAATAATACTCATCCAGTTGGGATGTTTATATAAACCGGTTAATCTCTTTTTTCCTGATGCTATTAAGATAACCGCAAGCGCAACCGGTAGTATTAATCCATTGAGTGCTCCGGCCATTACTAATACTTCAACAGGTTTGCCAATTATTAGAAATACAACTGTCGAAAAAATAATTAGAAAGCTGATGAGCTGCTTATGATTTTTGTCAATCCATGGGTGAAATGTTCTAACGAAGGAAACAGATGTATATGCTGCACCTACCACAGAAGTAATAGCAGCGCTCCACATAACAACTCCAAAAAACCTGTAGCCGATAACACCTGCAGAAAGATTGAAAACAGACGCTGCAGGATTCGCTTTGTCTAAAACACCACCGGCAGAAACAACACCCAAAGCTGCAATAAACAGGATCGTCCGCATGATACCTGTAATTATTATTCCGCTTACTGCACTTCTGCTTACCTGTGGTATATTTTCCTGTCCCTTAATTCCTGCATCAATTAACCGGTGAGCTCCTGCAAACGAAATGTAGCCACCTACTGTACCTCCCACTAAAGTGACGATTGAGTAAGCATTTATCTCCGATGGTACAAATGTTCTTTTAAATGCCTCACCAATTGGAGGGTTGGAGCTGATAGCTATGTATAACGTTAGCAGAATCATCAATATACCGAGCACTTTTGTAAAAAGGTCGATGGCGGGACCAGCATCTTTCAACCAAAAAATAAATAATGCAATAACACAGCTAATAATAGCACCTATCTCGGGAGCTACACCGGAGAGTACATTTATACCTAATCCTGCACCTGCAATATTGCCAATGTTAAAAGCCAGTCCGCCAATTACAATAAGGGCAGCGAGAAAGTATCCGAGTCCCGGCACCAGTTTGTTAGCAAGATCCTGTGCTCTCAATTCAGTGATTGTGAGGATACGCCAGATGTTTAGTTGGGCACCTATGTCAAGCAATATTGTAACAAGAATTGCAAAGCCGAAACTCGCACCTAATTGTTGAGTGAAAACACTTGTTTGAGTAAGGAAGCCGGGGCCAATGGCAGATGTTGCCATCAAAAATGCAGCACCCAAAATTGCTCCTTTTGAGGCTCCTGTGTTAGATGGCTTTGATTTCAATATTGTTCTTCTTTAAACAATTAAAGATATTGATTGCAAACTCCACTGCATGTTTTCCATCGCCATGCAGGCAAATGGTTTCTGCTATTATAGATACCCTTGTATTGTTTATTGAAGTGACCTTCCCTTTCTCTATCATATCTATCACCTGTTTCATAGAAGTTTCAACGTCACTGATCAATGCACTTCCAGATGTTCTCTGTGTAAGACTGCCATCGTCCTGGTAAGTTCTATCTGCAAATACTTCGCTTGCGGTTTTAAGTCCTAATATTTTTGCTTCACTAATCATATAACTGCCGCTCAAGCCATAGATGATCAAATTTTGATCGAAGTCATGTACAGCTTTTGTGATCGCGGCTGCAATAGATTTATCTTTTGCAGCTTGGTTATACAAGGATCCATGTGGTTTTACATGGTGAATCTTTACATTCAAGTGATCGGTGTGGTTCTTAAAGATGTTTAGTTGAGCAGTAATAAGTTTATAATAGTCGTCATAACTTAATTGTTGTTCATTTCTACCAAAATTCTCCTTATCAGCATAACCGGGGTGAGCACCAATAGCAACATTATTTTTTATGCATAATTCTATAGTTTTTTTCATGATGAGATCGTTGCCTGCATGAAATCCGCAAGCAATATTTGCCGAAGAGATATAGTGTATTAGCTCCTCATCATTTTCAAAGCCTTCACCCATATCACAGTTAAGGTCAATTGACATCATGCTAAGAATTGCTTTAGTTGAAGTTGTATTGTCTCCTGGAGATTTTGTAAATATTGCTGTTGGCCAATGTATGCGTCTTCAGCTTCTTTTAATTCTACAAGCTTGAACCTGACCTCTTCGTTCGGACGCATTTGAGCAAGCATTGGAAGATCAGCACTGATAACATGAGCAACTTTTGGATAACCTCCGGTGGTTTGATGATCTGCCATTAAAACAACCAGCTGACCTGAAGGTAGAAGTTGTATAGTTCCCCTCGTTACTGCTGTTGATAAAAGTTGTTGATTTACGTCACTGGTCAAATTATTTCCCTGCAACCGATAACCCATTCTATCACTCTGGAGGTTTATAATAAAGGGGTTTGTTTCTAAATGTGTTTTACTTGCTTCTGACAAACAATTGTATTCACTACCTTTTACGCACCTTATCACGTTATCGGCAATGGAAATGTTGAGTTGATTTACCGAAGCAGGTAGGACGACTGTGGTACTTGAAGTTTTCACTGTAGGTTTCGATCTTTGTACTTCTATTACATCATTTTCACGTAAAGCCCGTCCTTTATAACCGCCTGCCATTGCTTTTGTATTTGTACTGTAGCTGTTTAGCCAGGGCTCAATATTCCATTCACCATGTATAGCAAGATAAGATCTTGCACCTTTTTTATATTTTTTGAATTTTAAAGTGGCGTTTTTGGCTACCACAATTGATGTATTGATAGGTACAGGCTTGCTATCAACTTCGGGTTCAAAGTCTGCACCTGTTATTGCAATCACGCAATCTTTTTTGAACAGAAAGACAGAGGCGGGAAAATGCAGTTCAATAACGGGTTCATTCCTGAAATTTCCAACCAATATGTTGGCAACATTTGCAGCAAACAAATCCATGGAGCCTCCAGGATTGACACCCGCATGTTGGTAACCGTAGCGACCATTATCTTGGATGGTGTCCATCAATCCTCTTTTTAAAACCAACATACTCATGACTTCTCTTTTATGCTGAAATATTCATTTAAAGCTATCGGCTGAAATCTCACCTTATCGCCAGGTTGAAGCAAACAAGGAGAGTCCGCTTTTGCATTAAATAATTTTAAGGGTGTTCTGCCAATGATGTTCCATCCGCCTGGTGAGTCAAAAGGGTATATTCCAGTTTGCTCACCGGCAATGCCTACACTTCCCGCAGGTATTTTAAGATCGGGTACCGCCTTTCTAGGAGTAGCTATTTTTTCATCTACTGTGCCCATATATGAAAAGCCGGGCAAAAACCCAATCATATAAACATGATAAGTTGTTGAAGTATGAATTTGAACAATTTCCTCTATTAAAACCTGCTTGTTCTTGGACATCTCGGGAAGATCTGTACCAAAGGAAGGATTATAGCAAACCGGTATTTCGACAACTTTTGAAGTAGATAACTTTTGTATCTGTAAGCTTTCAGTAAGTTTTTCAACCTTATCACACATGTAGTTAAAGGGTGAGCGTTTTATGTTCAGGTAAATCTCATAAACATTGTAAACAATCGTAAGCGAAGCATATGCGGGGATAACATCTATGATCTCTGTGAAATCTTGTTGCTTAAGTAGCCGAAAAAGAGACAGTACCTTTAAATTTGTTTCTTCATCAATAGAAGAACCAAAGGTTACAGTAAGGGCAGAGTCGCCCAACGGCGAAATAGTTGGCTGCATGAGTTATTGAAGATAATAACCTTTAGCAACTGAATTGTAAGACGAGATGAATTTTGAAGCGATATTTAGTTAGCTGAGGCAGAAGGTTCGGGAGTTTTGTCCCAGTTAGTTTGTACAATCTTCCTGATAATATTTACCAGATCAGGGAAGGTATACGGCTTTACAAGGTATAATGTCGCCCCGGCTTTATAGCACGCATCAATTGTTTCCTTGTCACCTGAAGTTGAGAAAATAATAACCGGCAAATGCTTGAACTTATCATGGCTTTTTATATCAGCTAAAGATTCAAGAACGGGTTTATATGGCATGTGAACATCTAAAACAATAACATCAGGGATATCAACGTCGTTCAGATATCTTAAAAGTTGCACTGAGTCTTCAACGTGAGTTAGCGTAACAGTCGGATCTAACTGCTTTAGCGCCTCCCTGAATAGATAAAAGTCTTCTTTATCATCGTCGGCCAATAAAATATGTAGCTTTCTTGCCGTTGCCATTTCTTGCCTGTTTTTCCAACATTAAATTTCAAACTCACAATTTCTTCACGTTTGTACCAGTTCCGTTCGATGTATTCTACTACTTGTTACGACTATTTCTTATATATTTAAAAAAATCATGCCGTAACCGTTTGTTTCGCATTAAGTTAATTAAAATGGCTGACACGAATCGGCAGTTTACAACTCCTATGACACCATTCCGATACCTCGTGCTGCATATATTTCAACATTATCCTTAAGCGTTTAAAAACAATGCTTTACAGCCTTTTCAAAGATATATATAAACATACTTTTACGCGGCTTCTCTTTTCCACCAATCCCCTCGTAACTTCGCAAAATGTCGCATTATTTAAAGGAGTTGAACGAAATGCAGCGGGAGGCAGTGCTGCATAACCAGGGGCCGATTATTATTGTTGCAGGCGCCGGAAGTGGAAAAACGAAAGTACTTACAACGCGTATCGCCCACCTTATGAGTGAGCATAAAGTTGATGCTTTTAATATTCTCGCCCTAACCTTTACCAACAAGGCTGCTGCAGAAATGAAGGAAAGAGTAGAGAAGATTCTTGGAAATACTGAAGCGAGAAATTTATACATTGGCACTTTCCACAGCGTTTTTGCAAGAATTCTCCGCGCTGAAGCTCACCGCTTAGGCTATCCAAACAATTTTACTATATACGATACCGATGATAGCAGGAGTGTTTTAAAAACTGTTATTAACGAGATGAATCTTGATGATAAACTGTATAAACCAAGTGTAGTCCACAACAGGATCTCGTCAGCAAAGAATGCATTGGTTGGTCCTGAAGATTATGAACATGATTACTACATAACACAGGAAGATAACAGGGCTAACCGCCCGATGATCGGCCAAATCTATAAATCGTATGCGGCTCGTTGTTTTAAAAACGGAGCAATGGATTTCGATGATCTGTTGTTTCAGATGTATGACCTTTTAAGGAACTTCCCTGAGGTATTATACAAGTACCAGCACAAGTTCAAGTACATAATGATCGATGAGTACCAGGATACGAATGGTGTACAATATCAAATTATAAAATTACTTGCCGCTGTACATGAAAACATTGCTGTTGTTGGTGATGATGCCCAAAGTATTTATAGTTTTCGCGGAGCAACAATAGAAAACATATTGCAGTTTCAGAAAGATTATGATGATGTAAAAGTTGTAAAGCTTGAGCAGAATTACCGAAGCACACAATCAATTTTAAATGTAGCAAACCACATCATCAGTAATAACAAAGGGCAAATTCCAAAAAACTTATGGACGAGTAATTTGGCGGGAGAAAAAATCAGGCTTGTACGTACTATGACTGATAATGATGAAGGAAAGTTTGTAGCAGATACCATACAAGAACAGAAGCTTCGTAACCACTACTTCAATAAAGACTTTGCCATCTTATATCGAACAAATGCACAAAGCCGATCTTTTGAAGAAAGCCTCCGAAGAATGGGAATCGCGTACCGTATTTATGGAGGCGTCAGTTTCTATCAGCGAAAAGAAATAAAAGACATTCTTGCTTATTTGAGGGTGATTGTAAATCCTAAAGACGAAGAAAGTTTAAAGCGCATCATCAATTACCCGCAGAGAGGAATAGGAAAAACTTCGATAGAAAAAGCAGTAATAGCTGCAAATGAGAATAAGGTATCCATGTGGGAGGTTTTAGAAAGTGCCGGTCACCATGGCTTTAGGGCAGGCGCATTAGAGACTATCGGCAATTTTGTTTTGATGATTAAGTATTTCCAAAGCATGCTTACTGATAAGAATGCGTATGACGTAGCAGTGCAGGTAGGGAAGCACACAAACATTGTGAAGGAATTATTCAACGATAAAACAACAGAAGGTTTAGCTCGTTACGAAAACATCCAGGAGTTGATGAACTCTATTAAAGAATGGACCGAAAGCCCGAGTGATGATTATGGTGAATTGGGCGATAAAAGCCTTGGCAGTTATCTTCAACAGATAACATTATTAACTGATGCGGATGAGGATAAAGAAAATAGTGATGTGGTAAAGTTGATGACGATACATGCTGCAAAAGGTCTCGAGTTTGCATGTGTTTTTGTGGGAGGATTAGAAGAAACTTTGTTTCCAAACGCGATGGCAATCAACACTCGTGAAGAGCTGGAAGAAGAACGTCGTTTATTTTATGTTGCGATAACAAGAGCTAAGGCAAACCTGTGGCTCACATATTCAAATACCCGCTATCGTTTCGGACAGCTTGTACAAAATGAGCCAAGTCGTTTTATCGAAGAAATGCCTGCCGAACATATTGACCGCAGTTTTGCAGGAGGCGGTGCAAGAAACCAGGGATATAATGATTTTGGTGGCACCTCAGCATTCGATAGGATGAGTGGTGGGGGCAGTGGATGGAAAAGCAACAGTCAACGAGTTGCAGAAAAATATGGCCCGCCACCAAAGCGTGACGCTAAACCTTCTTACATGCCTGCTGCTCCATCGGTACCCAAAGTGGTAGAGCATGTTCCGAGTGTTGATTTTGCTGCTAGCGATACTTCAGGTTTACAGGAAGGCCAAAAAGTAGAACATCAAAAATTTGGTTTTGGTGAGGTTTTAAAAATGGAGGGCTCCGCTCATAATCCTATTGCAACAGTAAAATTCGAGCACAACGGAGAGAAAAAAATCATGCTGAATTATGCAAAACTTCGCATCGTTGATTAGTGCAACTTGAGCTTATTGACAGAAGGGTTTTGGTAGAAAATGTCCCATTTTGGGTCTTCAAATTTTTTTGCCTGTCCTACCCATACTTAACTCCTTTACTTATAAAGCCTAAGACGTTTCCCATTTTTGGAAGGCTGAAATAAATTCATTATTGGCACAGTTTCTGAATTTGCGGCAGTATTATTCTAACCAATAAAACACCAAATATGAAAAACGTAAAAAATGGAATTTTAGCTATAACGACACTGTTTATAGCGAATGGGCTGTTTGCACAGCTAGGCCTGGGAGTAGCCAATAAAGTAAATGGTAACGCACAGACAAAAGTAAATAGCCAGGTGGCATCTAATGTTGCCGCCAAAGCTGCCTCTGCTGCTCAAAATGCATCTGCAAGAGCTGCTGCAGCTACACAAAACGCTGCTATAAAGGCAACCGCGGCAAGCCAGGCCGCTTCTGCAAGGGTAAGCCAACAAGTAAGTGGATCAGCAAATGCTGCACTAAGAGCAAATCAAAAAGCACAGGCACGTGCAAATTCTAACAGCATTCTTTTAGCAGGAGATATTCAGGCAGATGCAGCTGTATCAACTAAGAGAGCTGATAAATTAAAAGCAAGAACTGAAGCAGCTCAACAAAGAACTGAAGAAAGATTAGATCGTGCTGGACAAGACGTACAAGACAGGGTTAACACTACACAGGATGAAGCAAGGGCAAACGGCATTCTGAATGCTAACGCTAATGCGAACATCAACGGTAAAACAAACGCAAACGAAAACAGTGTTTTAAATGCTGATGTAAGTGCATCAACTAACGCTAAGGTTAAAGTAAAGAAAGACAAAACAAAAGCGACAGAAACAGACGACGTTGAAACTGAAGCAATAGAAAAAGCAAAGAAGATTAAAGAACCGAAACAGAAAAAAACAAAAGCAAAAGTTGAAGATGCTGACGACACAGAAATTGAAACCGATGATTTAGATCAGGTAGACAGAACTAAACAAGCTAAGCAAAAAAAAGCTACTTCAACTAAACAATCGAGAGTACAGGGAACTATATCTGCAAACGAACATGCAAGTGCAACTGGTACACAAAATGCTAATGAAAAAAGTGTTTTAACTTCTACCGGTTCAACTTCTAACACAAAAGTTAAGAAGGACAAAAAAAGTGTTTCTACTGATCAAACATCTGAAACAACTACAAGAACAAAAAAAGCTAAGAAGGGATAATCATCCTTTCTTTTGTACCAGAGAAGCCGGTGAATTTCACCGGCTTCTTAGTTTTTGGAAAAGCAATATATTATTCAATGTAAAAAGCTTTTTTCTCCTTTTGGCATGATTTATGAAAAATGCATACTACGAAAAATTAAAACCAAATTTTATGTCA
>DASVST010000421.1:0-3339 GCA_036387965.1 Segetibacter sp.
TGTATTGTTCCGTGGTGCCAGTGAGGGGAAAATAAGGCAAAAGACTATAGAAGAAAATATATTAGAAGCTGTGATTGGCTTACCTGCTAACTTGTTTTTTGGTACCGGTATACCTGCCGCAATTTTAATTTTCAATAAAGGAAAAGGCAAGAATAAGAATGTATTGTTTATAGATGCAAGCAAACATTATGTTAGCGCTAAAAATCAAAATAAACTGCGTGAACAGGATATTGAACACATTGTTGATACTTACCGAAGCTTCAATGCAGGCAATCTTAAGCCTGGAGTTGCAGAAGATAAATATAGTTACGTAGCAACTTTCGAAGAGATGCAGGAAAATCAGTTTAACTTAAACATACCGCGGTATGTTGACACATTTGAGGAAGAGGCAGAAGTAGATATTGAAGCTGTACAAAAGGAGATCGATAAACTGGAAGATGAACTTAAAGAAGTGCAAAAAGAAATAGCAAAGTATTTAAAAGAACTTAATACCAACTAACATGAGCTATTTAGAAAAAAGAAACCAAATCGATGTGCTTCAACAGCAGATTAGTGCTCATGGAGAATTGAGTGATGATGTGAAAAAGAAGATCAATTACAAGTTTAGGTTAGACTGGAACTATTACAGCAACAGTATGGAAGGTAATACGCTTACTATGGATGAAACCCGCAGTGTAATGGTTGGTAACCTTACCGTTGGTGGTAAGCCCATTAAAGATGTGCTTGAAATTAAAGGGCATGATGAAGTAATAAGCGACATATTGAAAATAGGTAAAGGTGAAGCAAGGCTTTCTGAAAAAAGGATACGTGACATACACAGGGCTATCATGTACGAAGACGATGAAGCTAACCGCCAGAAAATAGGTAGTTGGAAAACGGAACCCAACTATCTTTTTAACTATAAAAAAGAACGCTTTGATTTTGTTGCGCCTGCTGATGTGCCTGCACGTATGCATGAACTGCTGAACAGAACGAATGCGTCCATTGATGCTATTCAACAGAACAAAAGAGATGCGCCCCATCCAGTTGACGTTGCTCTGCAGTTTCATTTAGATTATGTATTGATCCATCCTTTTTATGATGGTAACGGACGTACAGCCAGAATACTTACCAACCTTTTATTGATTTCGTTTGGATACCCTCCATTTTGGGTCAATACAAAAGAACGCAACATTTACAGCCAATATTTAGGTGATATACAGGGGTACGGTGGAGACCCTGAGCTATTTTTTGATTTCGCCGCAGGGATGATTTTACGGTCACAACAATTGGTGTTGGACGCAATTGATGGAAAAAATATTGTAGAAGATGACGACCTGGCGAAGGAAATAGAATTGTGGAAAAAATATGCTGCGATCAATAAGATTGAAGGTTTACATCGTAACGATGATTTAGTTTATGAACTCTTCCAAAGTGGTGTCAAGGAAATGTTCAAACAATTTGATGAAAGATTGAAACCGTTTCATGATATGTTTCAAAAGGCTACTACTTATGCGTATAAAAATAATAGTAGTTCTGGCGGGATTGAGTGGTTGAGTAATGAGATAGACCAAACTATTCTAAAGCCTCGTGCTCAATTTCTTGATGCTGGTGAATCACCTGAACCTGTTGAACCAGATGACACATTTAGAAACATCATGATCCAGGTTCATTTGCAGGAGTATAAACACGGTACAGATGCTTTTAGTATTCATGCATCGATAAAATTTGAGTTTGGTCTATATAAGTATGATGTATTGTATGCTGATAAAAAAATAGAAAGAAAATATGGTGAATTCTTAAATAGCGATGAACGAAAGGAAATTGTTATCGACGCTGTAAAGGCTGTATTTGAACAAGTTAAAAGAAAAGCGCAATAGCATGATAAAAGGTTCCTCAACACAATTTTATGGCACCACTATCCCCGCAGACTGGAATTGTACTGAGTTCGGCAAACAATTCTTCTTTCTGAAAACTTTTTCCTTTTCAAGAGAGCAGCTAACTAGCGAGAGAACCCATTGCAATATCCAGAACATCCATTATGGAGACATCCATTCAACATTTGAGAATGAAATTCTGGATTTCGACGTCGAAAAAACAGTGCCGTATCTAAAAGATGGCTTGATAGATATTAAGAGTTTTGGTGATATTGATTTCCCTGCACTAAAAGATGGTGATTTGATAATAGCTGATGCTTCAGAAGATTATGAAGGTGTATGTGATTGTGTTGAGTTGAAAAATGTCAAAGAAAGAAATGTAGTTAGTGGTTTACACACCTTTGCTGCAAGGGCAAATGAAACCACTATTGCACTAGGCTTTAGAACGTATGTCTTGCATCATCAACAAGTCATTCGGGAGTTAAGAAGAATAGCCACAGGCACATCAGTTTATGGGGTTTCGAAAACCAACCTCTCATATTTAAAAATAGCTCTACCACCTCTTCCCGAACAAAAAGCTATAGCCCACATCCTTGGTTTGATGGATAACGCCATTAATCAAACTAATCAACTAATTGCTAAAAAAGAACTGCGCAAAAAATGGTTAATGCAGAACCTGCTAACTGGTAGGAAAAGGTTGGGAGCGTTTGAAAATGAAAAATGGAAGTCGAAAAGGCTAGAAAACATTTTAGTTCCTATTTCCAGACCGGTGGGTAAACCAGAATCTGCATTTCTTGCTTTAGGAATACGAAGCCATGGTAAAGGTACGTTTCTAAAATACGATTTTGAACCTAGCAAAATTGAAATGGATACCCTCTTCGTTGTTAGGGAGAATGATTTGATAGTGAACATCACATTTGCTTGGGAGCAAGCCATTGCAATTGCAGGAAAACAAGATGATGGCGCACTAGTTTCTCATCGTTTTCCAACATTTGTCTTTAATCCAAAGGATGGCATTGTTGATTATTTCAGGCATTTTATCCTTCAGCCCAAATTTAAATACTTACTGGATTTGATTTCGCCAGGCGGCGCAGGAAGAAATAGGGTATTAAGCAAAAAGGACTTTTTAAAGCTGGAAGTTAAAGTTCCTTCTGTTTCAGAACAAGCGGCCATTGCTAGTCTATTACAGGCAGCCGATAAAGAAATACAATTACTAAGATTAAAAACAGAAAAGTTGAGGGAGCAGAAAAAGGGAATGATGCAGGTGTTGTTGACTGGAAAGAATAGATTAAAAGCAAAAATAAATTTCTAGTCAGTATGCCTAATCTTAATCAAATATATAATCTAAAGCAAAAGTTTTATCAACTAACTACGGTTGATAGAAGAGTCAAAGATTATATCGAAAAATCTGAAGCTAAAGAGGTTTTGATAAAAGCTTTCAATTCGGGCAGGTTGAATGAACAAGCTAATGAGACGAGGATAT
>DASVST010000422.1:0-7072 GCA_036387965.1 Segetibacter sp.
ATCCGATGATGCACTTCCATTTAAGGTGGTAGAGTTGATGGGTAGTGTCAGGTAAACATCACTGCCTGCATTGGCTACCGGCAGGCGGTTCACCGTTACCATGAGGGTGTCTTTGGCGGACTGCCCGTCGTTGTCTATTACTTTTAATTCGATAGCGTATAGGCCATTTTCCAGGTTACTGATAGAAGGAGATGCGCTTTGATTGTTGTCAATAGAAAAAGAAGTGGGACCAGAAATCTTTGTCCACTCAAAAGATGTAATTGTGCCATCAGCATCCGTTGATGCCGTTCCATTAAGTTGGGCTTCATTTACAGGCAAGTGAATGATTTGGTCAGAGCCTGCATTGGCAACAGGCGATTGCGATCCGGGATTTACTATTACAGCAACAGTGTCTTTGCCGACACCATTGTTGTTGTCTGTCACCAGCAATTCAAATTCATACTTTCCGGCAGCAAGACCATTGACAGTAGTGACTGCACTGTTTTTATTTTGTATGGTGAATAAAGTAGGTCCTGAAATTTTATTCCACTGGTAGGATACAATGTTGCCGTCAGCATCACTTGATTTGCTTCCATTTAATTGAACTGAATCTACGGGAAGGGTTATGGCAATATCGGTTCCTGCATTGGCTGTAGGACGATTGTTGGATGATTGCGACAACGATTTCTCCGATAGGATAAATCCATTGAGGTAAGTGAACGTATTCAACTTATTAATAGAAACAACAAGTTGTCCATTGCTTGGAATTAAATCAGTAAAAACAACTTTCTCTGTTTTGTTATAATCAGTAAGAACCGTTTTATTTACACCATTGATGCTGAACTGCGTGCTGTTGCCTGTATTAGCACGGCTGGCATAGAGTTCCAGATCATACTTAGAACTGTTGAGTCCTTTAATGGTAAGCGTTCTGGTTGTTGCAGTAGAATAGGAAGTATAACGTAAAACTTGCGTTGGACATACGGTACCGCCATAAGTTGCACTATTATCAGAAACACCTTGCGAATAACTTAGTAAAGCATTGACTCCGGAAGATGTACCGTCGCTGTAAGAATAAATACCGGAAGTAATGTTGTCTGTTCCTGATACGTTCCAGTTATTCCAGCCATCAGTAGTATAAGGATTTGTGCCACCATAGAGGTTTACTTTGATGTATTTAATTATTATTGTTGGTGCAGGATTTACTGTAACAAGAACCGTATCTTTTGTCGTGGCTGTGCTGTCATCTGTAACAGTTAATGCAAATTTATAAATACCCACTTGCAGATTAGAAATATTAATTTGTGATGCACTTGGATTATTGATAGTTGCCGTACCGGGACCTGCAATCTGGTTCCATAAAAAATTTGTAATCACCCCATCGGCATCCGAAGAAGCAGAACCATCAAGTGAAACTGAATTTGTTGGCAGCGTTATGGCCTTATCCATACCCGCATTGGCAACAGGTGGCGTATTTGGAAAAGGATTTAAAACCATTACCTCCACCGTGTCATTCGCTGTTCCTCCTTCGTTATCAGTAACAGTTAACTTAAACAAATAAGTCCCTTTTTTCAGATTGGTAGCAGTAGCTGTGGCGGAAGAAGAATTGGTAATGATAAAATCGGATGGCCCTGCAATTTTTGTCCAGGAAAAATTTTCGATAACACCGTCCGTGTCCGATGAATTACTTCCGTCAAGTGCAACGGAATTTTGAGGTAATGAAATGGTCATATCATTACCAGCATTTGCATGTGGTAATTTATTGTCTAATGGGTTGACCACTGTTATTTTGACTGTATCCTTTGCTGTTAATCCATTGTTGTCGGTGACAAACAGTTCAAAATTATAAATGCCTGCAACCAGGTTTGTTATTGCTGTTGATGCATTTGTGGGAGCATTGATTGTGTATTTCGACGGGCCACTCACTTTCGTCCAGCTAAACGTTAATGCAGAATTCTCAGGGTCATAAGAACTGCTGCCATCAATGGCTACACTGTTTTCGGGAAGAACGATGGATTGGTCAGCACCGGCATTGGCAACAGGAGGATAATTGCGCCTGTACAAAAGCATCCATTCATAAATGTTATAGCCGCCATCCCGGAAGCTGGGATTATACACATAAAGCTTTGTTTGATCATGGCTTACTCCACTAAACCGTGTGATCTTAGCAGCAATAGGAGGATTATAACTATTTATTTTGTTCACAAAATTTTGCGACCAATACGCCGGCGCCGGGCTGTCGTCGTTACTGTGCAAAGCCCACACGGGCAAATTGGCCGCTGCCATGTATTTAGCACCACTGTCTACGTAAGGATAGTTGTAGCCTGCAACCGGCACCAATGCCGCAAGCCTTTTCGAACGGCTTAAACTGGTGTTTGGATATTTCCACGTGGCATCTCCGCCAACACTAAAGCCGGTCAGGTAAACTCTCGATTGGTCAACACGGTAATCGTGGTTAATAATGTAATTAATAACATCTTCCACGTCTGTGGGAGTAGGCTTGTTGACAAATTGTGGTGAGATAACGATATAAGAAGTTTGCTCCCCGTTAGTAGTTAACGTAGCAGGAAATTGCTTGTTGTTGATGTAATAAGGCACGCCTTCTGCCAGCAACTTGTTTAAATCGGAAGCCGTTCCGTTCCCTAATGTGCTTGCACCGCCGCAATACACCAGTAACGGATATTTCTTTCCCGATGTAGCATAATTAACGGGCAAATACTCATAATAACCCTGGCTATTGGAATTAACTACAACAGACTTGGGCGTATGGGTTTGCGAGTATAGCGATGCAGCAAAAATTAAATGCATGGAAGCAATTAACAAGGTATATTTTCTCATAAGTAGATAAATCTCACCAAAGAAATGGTGGAGTGCAGGTTGCAAAAAATGATCTTAAATTCTAAGATAATACAAAAGATTGATTAAACCTATTTTATATTCTATATAGACATTCTTTTAGCCTTTGTAATTAGGGTATTGATAAACTTTCCTTGAAAATCCTTTGCTGCTTATTGTCATTATATATAGCTATTGTAATTAGTATTTTCTTTATGTTACTTGACTAAATAGATGTCAAACTCCTGTAGATCTCACACTTTTCTCTCTATTGATAGATAACATAGCCAGCATGCTTTAAGACATGTGTCGTTCCCATCAATTTCTATTGACATGATAGTCACTAATCCTAATTCCTGCCTGGCATCTTGAAAGTTTCGTTGAAGGAAGTATCGTTTACTTTACTGGCATGCTAACGGGCATTAAGACCTGCAAATACGCCTACATGGCAATTGTAGATCTTACAGGCTTAACTATCTCGGCTGAACTCCTGGTAAAGCCACTTTCATCAATGATAAGTTGTAAATCATACTGTAATTCTAATGGTTCAATTTGTTTGGCAAATGAACTGCAACTTAGTCGATTAGAGCTGAAGCTTACCGTTTAGCACTGCTTAATAGATGGTGAAGACCTTGCTGATTTGAATTATCAGATACATCAGCTATTTGGTGGTAATTGCTTCGCTCAGCGCAGAACATACCAACATGCATTTCCAAAAACACTACAGGTAGAACCTTAAAAAGAGAAGAAAAAGGTGAAAGAAAAGAAATAATTCGCTTCATAAGATTTTTTTATAAGCACCCAATTTTTTCTTAAGTTGGGCTAAGAATCAAATATTTATGGTGCTACGTGCAACCTCTCGCTTCCACATCTCTTCTATACAACAACTGGTTTTTTCATAGAATGTGTTTGTCGTTTTTCTTAAGAATTCAAAGAATTTAATATTACAAAGTAGAGTTAGGTTTAAAACATGTTTTTTCCGCAAAAGCACAGAGAATGAAGATGTTAACATGTGAAAGTATGTTCAGTTTGCAATAACTCTCTAGTACTATATAAATTTGGAGCAGGAGAAGTTTGCTGCCTGATCTTCATTTTGGCCAATTACAATTAAGACGGATACTATAAATTGAGTATTGGATAATAGTCCAAGCTATCCAATATTTGAGTCCGGTAAAAATTTTTAGAACGACTTAATAAAACCTCAAAAATGAAAAAACACTTTCTTAATTACTTTTTAATTGTTTAATTATTAGCATTATCAATTTTAGGTATATATTTATCCCCCGTTTGATTTCTATGAAAACCAAAACACCAGGCAACGATGATAATTATTCATTGTGAATAACTGTTTTCTTCGTTTCATGCGTGCCAATTCCAATCTTCTTGAATAGCTTTTGACTGCTAAGAGTATTTTTAATCGTAAAAAAAACACCCTTGAAACATAACTTACTAATTGTTGAGGAAAATTCGGCTATTCATTACGTCTTAACGAAGATATTATGTACAAAGTACGATGTTACAAGTCATTTAGATAGTTATAGTGCATTGAAGGATCTGGAATATACAGATATACAATTGATGATCCTTAACATCGATACCGTCAATTCGGCCAATTTTGGTTTTCTTGTTCACTTACACTCAAGTGCCTTCTATTCCCATATACCGATCGTCGTAATCTCAAGCAACACGGACATTGAGTTGAAGGTAGCATGTCTGGAACTGCGAATTGAAGCTTTTTTCCTAAAGCCCTTCGATCCTCTCATCTTATTAGAGACTATCAACCATATATTGTTCATGCCCGATAATTTTCGTGGTAAGAAAGAGCATTATAAAACGAAATACAAATCCATTAGAAACTTGCAGATTAAATTAAACTCTATTTCAAAGTTTATTTAACCCTAATCTTTTCAAGCCTAAACTCCTATTTTACATGCAGCTAAAAACACCAGTATACCCCGTTCACACTAAAGTAAAGGAAATGTGGCTGCCCAATTACAAGAGGCGGGCTTTTCGAATTTGTTACATTTCCTGCTTTGGACAAAACAATATGCCATATGAAGTTTCTTCCGATAGCTTTCATGAGAATTATGCCGCTGCACAACTGCAATTAAAAAGTAAGTTGGATCGAGGTCAGTTGCTCCCAGACGTCATTCTCATCAATACTCCCTACATAAAAGACGCTCTGAATAGCTTTGTACAATGGTTGCAAAACACTGTTGGACTAAAGGAGATTCCCGTGATTTATGACAGATCCATTTTATCAGCCGTTGACCTGAAAGAACTTCGTTCTTTGAAACAAATTGATGACATTGTGGATACTGACATTAATATCAATTTATTGAAGACAAAATGTTATTTGCTAAAATGCTCTAAAGAAAGAAAAAACCCGTATAACTTCAAAGCACAGAAACGTGCGGCCGCTACCAAAATAACAATTCAGACGAGAACTGATTCTGCGCTTAGGAGATTATTCAACATTATCCTTTCTCTGTGTCTGATTATTTTTTTACTGCCTGTTTTTATTATTGTAGCCATTCTGATTAAACTTGAATCAGATGGACCAATCATTTATACTTCATTAAGGGCAGGACAAGGTTACCGGGTATTCAAGTTCCTCAAGTTCAGAACTATGCATGTAAATGCTGATATTAAGAGAACAGAGTTAGAAAAATTAAACCTATACACTGCACAAGAAACATCGCCCAAATTCTTTAAAATTAAAAATGACCCGCGGGTAACCAGGTTGGGAGCTTTCCTTCGAAATACAAGTTTGGATGAGTTGCCGCAATTGTTTAATGTATTGAAAGGCGATATGTCAATTGTTGGCAACCGACCGCTCCCCTTGTACGAAGCCCATACACTGATTACAAATAATTATGCAGAACGGTTTATAGCGCCTGCTGGCATTACAGGATTATGGCAAATAATGAAGAGAGGGAAAGAAGAAATGTCTGTAGAAGAAAGAATAAACCTTGATATTAATTATGCTCAAAAAAACAGTTTATTATTTGATCTATGGATTATTTTCAAAACACCCCTCGCTTTGTTCCAAAAAACCAATGTCTAAAAATGTGTATTAATCAACCTTTATTGAACACAAATCAAAACACCAAATGCTTATGACTTCTGCAGTTATCGGGCAACCGTTCGTATCAATTGTAGTTTTAAATTGCAATCAAATAGATACCACACTTGAATTTTTGGAATCTACAAGAAAGCTTACCTATCCAAACTACGAGTTGCTGATTTGCGATATGGGTTCCAAAGAAGACCCTACTCCAAAAATTAAACTTCACAATTTTCCAAATACGAAAGTGTTACGTTCTGAGGTCAACCTCGGATGCGCTGGCGGACGTAATTGGGGAGTGAAACAGGCTAAAGGTGAATTTTTGCTTCTTATAGATAATGATACAATAGTGCCCCCTGATTTGCTTGAAGTTTTACTTGAACCAATGTTTCTTTACCCTGAAGTTGCAGTTAGCTGTCCCAAAATTCGGTTCTATCAAAAGCCCGATGTCATTCAATATGCTGGATTCAACCCAATTAACCCTTACACAGGAAGAAATTCCGCTGTTGGTAGCCATCAATTAGATAAGGGGCAACACGACGAACCTAATTTTACATTTAGTTCGCACGGTTGCGCCTCAATGATCAGAAAAGCTATTTTTGAGAAAGTTGGTTATTTTCCGGAAAAGTTTTTTTTCTATTATGAAGAAATGGATTGGAGCGCACAGGTACACAAGGCGGGCTACAAGATTTACTACCAGCCCAAAGGACTTATCTTTCATAAACAATCAATGACATTGGGTTTAAAAAGCCCTGAAAAGCTTTACTATCTTACCCGCAACCGCATTTTATACATGCGGAGAAATACGAGCCTTCCGCAGTTTTTAGTTTTCATAACTTTTTTTATCCTGGTGGCTACTCCAAAAGCTGTTGCGAAATATTTATTTACAAAACAGTTTGCGCATCTAAAGTCATTTGTAAAAGGAGTGTTGTGGAATGTGACCACTTCTAAATATTCTGCAGTCTAAATTGTTTAAAAACGTCATTTATGATACAAACTTTAGTCACTTTCCGCGCCAGTTTTATTGGCTCACATGTAGCGAGACACTGTTTGGCGATGGGTTATGCAGCGATTGCTCTAGATGATTTAAGTGACGGCTTTGAAGATCACGCTCAACAAGATGTTCGCTATATCAAAGGCCAAAGACCATAAGACTGTGGCTGCCAAAAAACAAATTAAAGTATTGGAATGCAT
>DASVST010000423.1:0-10347 GCA_036387965.1 Segetibacter sp.
TGGGGTAAGTATGTCCAATGTACATGCCTTCACCATGTACATCGTGAATGTAATTGTGATGAATATAAAAATTGCTCATCAAATAGTTTGGATAAGCCGTAAGCGGATCGGATGAAGAGGGGTTTTTCTTAAAAAAGAAACCCACTTCTGTACCACTAACATCAATATTTGTTACTTCTACATGATGTGCAAGGCCTATGGCTATTCCGGCGTTGGCTGCACTGTTGATTTTAAAACCATAAGTATAGGATGGATGTCCCGTACCGGTAAATTTAAAATAGGCAGCATTGCTCCCAAAGCGTACTTGGTTAGCTATTACCTGACCATTGAAATTAATGATAATGAGAGGTCGGCAGGAATCGCCTTTGAAGTTGCCTAAGTCAATCAATGTGTAATTTCCAGCAGGAATGCGTACCGTGTCACCGCCTTTCCAGCCACGTGCACTTGCGTTAGGCAAGTAAATCTCTGAACCAGAAGTGGGAGATAAAGTGTAAATCCGGGAAGCAGCCGTATTACAGGCAGATGTTTGAGCGTTTGTAACTATGCTCAGAAATAACGAAAACAAAATAGTGCAAAGGATTTTTAAAAAAGATATCTTATTTCTCAGAAATAATAAGCGTTTCTGACTTTTCATAACAATTAAGTTGAACTATTATTAATATACCATACGAATTCCTCTGGTAATTTATTGCTAAGATTTTTTTCACCTGTTTCAACGTAAATCTTACTTTAAGTTTTTAATCTACTTGCTAACCTGCCAGCATCTATGATTAAAGAACAAAGATAAATTAACATAATTTGTAATGTATATTTTTTCTTCAACTTTCTTTAGAACTTAATAAAATGCTTTAAAATCCGATCAGATGTGGCTTACTCTAATATTTTAAATAATGAATGTTAGTTCCGCTTAACAAAAGCAAAGCGGTCTTTTAATTTTAAAAATGGCATTTCAACAAATTTGTAACATAGTATAGAGGCTGATAAAACTGCTGCCAGTGTTACAATTGTTACAATACAGGTCATGAGACTGTTGTTGATTCCAATTCCGATTTTTCCCAATCCACTTTGCACAACACTGATAATGAAAAAGTGAAGACAATACAAACTATAAGTGTAGAGACCTAACTTGCTCATAACCTTAAAATTTGAGAATTTATAGAAGGAATTTTTTGAGAAATTCTGCTCTAAAATAACAAGACCAAAAAATAATGCCAAGATTAAGCGTTCGAAAGTTAACAGGCCTGGTGAATTAAAAAGCGTTTCCCGGAATAAAATACAAGCAAAAGTTCCAGCGTAAAGGGCATAGATTTTCCAAGAGCTTAGATTTTTGATGAACCAGAGAAATTTACTGTCGTAGGAGCAATAAAAAGCCATCAATCCACCTAGTGCCATATCCCCAATCACCGATAAAGTGTGAAAATTTCTGATGGCAAAGTCATGATCATCATGCCCATTATGAAAAGACCGGAAAAGAAGGGTAGCTCCGATTATAGAGCCAAATAAGATCGGGTAAGTCCTTTTGGGAAGATATTTTAGAAGCAAAGGCCAAATAAGGTAAAATTGTTCCTCCACGGCTACTGACCACAGAACAATCAAAATGAGTGCGTCCGGAAAGTTCGGCCAACTTTGTATATAGTCGAAATTGTTTAAAAAAAAGATGTAGTACAGGGGATTTGCAACTTCCGAAGGGTGCCCGCCGGCACTGCTTTTCAGAAAAGGGACAATCACAAATCCAATAAAAACGCACAAATAAAACAATGGCCAAATTCGCAAAATACGGCGCAGGTAAAAATTACGAAGGTGAATTTTTCTTGTTGTTTCTTGTTCTTTTATTAACAGGTATGTAATCAAAAATCCACTGAGCACAAAAAAGAAATTCACTCCCAGTTCACCATTCCTGAAGAGAAATTCAACAACGGAGAAGACAACATTATCTGTCGTGGTTGCACTGCTTTTGATGTTTTGGAAAATAGTTTTGTAGCTATGAAACAGAAAAACAAATAAAAAACAAATAAAGCGCAGGCCATCAAGGTTGGGGAAAAAAACTTTTTGTGTTTTTCTTTCTTTGGTTGGCTCTACCGCATTTGCTTGGAAACGCAGTTTGAAAGCTGGCGTTTTTAGCAAGGTTTAATTTTTTACAGTGATAGTATTGATTGCATCGGACATCTTCATCCCGATAAGTCCCTCTATTTCCAGTTCAGCTATTTTTAAATCTTTCTCTTTGGAGCGCTGGTTGCTCCGTTCCAGTATCCATGTTTGATACTGCTTATTTACATCTTTGATGTCTTTTATCTCGCCGCTGGCATAATCTTTCTGCAATTGTTGATAAGTGGAGTAAACTCCATCGGTGATCTGCTTTTGAAGATCAAACAAATCCTTTCTTTCTTTATAATTTTCATATAGTATCAGCACATCTTTCTTTATTTCTCTTGTTTTTGACTCTTTTTGTGCGGTATACAGTTTTATTTTTTCTTTCGCAATGTTCTTTTCCTGACTGCCCAAAAGGCCAAGAGGAATGCTGACGCCTAAATTGTACTTCGGAAACAGGGTTGAAGCTGGCACACCATTAATGGTGGCATTGTTGACCACAAATTCATTCAAGTTTCCACTTAGCGTAATAGAATTCAGCCAAAAAGATTTTGCCTGTTTTGCTTCAAATTTCGCACCATTAATGTCAGCATCAGATTCAGCAAAAGCGGGGTTTTGCAAAGCTAAACTCACTAACCGGTCCTTAATCAACGAATCGGTATAAGTGCTAGAACCTTCGTTTAACTTCAGTTTAGAATCGTTGTTCCCTTTTAATTCCGGCTTATTGGTTAGATTTGGTTTTACCTGACTAAAGGCGCTATTATTAATAAGTATGAGAATGGCAATTAAAATGAGTCGCATCAATTGTTCTTTTAAATAAGGTATTTAAGATGAGCACCAAAATACGGGAAAAACGTATTACGGACGACAATAGTTTTGCCACTATTTTTATTACTTACGCAAGCTCACACTAGTTCTGTACCAGAAAAATCGATCCATCCACCGAAATACCAGCCTAAAAACATGTAGCTTTTCTCGTCCACGCTCCTCTTAATTCCTCCAATATACCTTATTTAATTATATTTTAACCTGCCCACGTTAATTATAAGATTACTTTTATTTCTGATTTGAAAGCATTTCTTCTATTTGGGAGACTAGTTAGAGACGATTTTTTTAAAACAGTTGCAACATTCATTAACAAAAATCACTCTTACTGATTAACAATGCTTTACAGTAGGAAAAATCCCATTCTATAAAACTCCCTTATTGTTATATGCAGAATCAAATTCTAGGATAAATGTTATGCTAAATACGCTATTTTGTACAATTGTAGCTACTCTTATGCTGGGAGTAACCACCACGGTTAAAGCCCAATCAGGTATATTTGATTCCAATGACCCGGACGTTATTTTTACCAGTAGCAATCAACCCTCTGTTCCTTCATACGGCAAAATTGCTAAATGGGGACACTCCGCCCAATTAACCTGGAATTCTTTAACTCCATATGATTATGGTTATAAATCTTATTATTATAAAGGATTAGCTTTTCGCTTAAAGTTTCCAAAATCTTACCAACAAAACGTTAATGATGGAAAGAAATACCCGGTCTTTATATTTTTTCATGGCTTGGGTGAAAAGGGATCAGTCTGGGATAATGAATATCAATTACGGTATGGAGGTCAGATTCATGCTGACAGTGTAAATGGTGGGAGTTTTGATGGGTTTCTTCTTTATCCACAAAACCAGAACGGATTTTTTGACGCTTATTTTACCAAAGTCACAGAATTAGTAGACTCTATGTCTAAATACGTTAAAGCTGACGTTGACAAGGTGATAATCAGTGGTGTTTCAGCCGGCGGCCAAGGTTCGTGGGGGTTTTTAGGCGCAAGCCCTGCAACTTTTGCTGCTGCAATTCCAATTTCAGCAGCCCGACCTGAATTTTATGCGAACTTTCCAAAACATATAACGATTCCAATCTCAACTGCGAATGGTGGCCGTGATAATAACCCTGACCCTTCCGTTGTTACGGAAAGTGTTGAGCGTTACCGGGCGTTGGGGGGGGACATAACTCAAACGTACTATCCTGAATATGGGCATACAGTGTGGGACCGTTTCTGGGAGGAAAAAGCCTATTTCCAAAAATTAAATACTTATCATAAAGCAAATCCTCTGGTATATTTTGGCCGGACAGAGTTCTGTATTGATGATGCTGTTAGCGTTCGTATGGGTTTGCATCCGGGTTTTTACGCTTACGAATGGCAGAAAGATAACGTCACTATTCCTGGTGCAACTTCCAGTGAATATGCGACATCCCAATTAGGAACTTATCGTGCTCGTTTTAAGCGAACTGCAAATAGTGCTTGGTCAGAATGGTCGCCGAAACCTGTTGTTATTAAAATAAAAGGGACAACAATTTCTCCCCCAATTCAAATAAATGGTTTAAAGAGCAATATACTTCCTTCCCCGGATGGCAGTAGTACTGTTCCATTAATTGTTCCTAACACCTACGCCACTTACGAATGGAGAAATGTTGTAGATAATTCATTCGTCGGAAACTCGTATATATATAATGCTCCTCCAGGGATATATAAAGTAAGGGTAACAGAGAAATACGGTTGTAGCAGTACTTTTTCAGAACCATTTACTGTGACCAGCTCAAACGGTAACGCAAAACCTGATAAACCAACAAACTTTATCGCGGTTGCTGTTTCGAATTCTGCTATCCGTTTGGATTGGAGTGATAATCCTAATCCCACGAACAACGAAACAGGCTTTGAAATTTACCGGGCTACAGGCGCAGGCGGCCCTTATAGTTTAATCACTATTACAGGTAGTGATGTTTTAACATATACTAATACCGGTTTACAGGCAAATACGTTTTATTATTATATTATCCGTGCTATCAATAATGATGGAGCATCGGTAATTACACCTGAAATAAGTATAAAAACTACAGTGGATTTACAACCGCCTACGGCGCCTGCTGACTTACGTATAGCCGGCTCCACAAGAAGCACGGTTGACCTCACTTGGTTACCTTCTTCTGATGATGTTGGTGTAACAAAGTATGATATTTATATTAATGGCGTAAAATCGTATACCACAACTGAGACTTATTTTACTGTTTTGAACTTAACTAAAGGCGTAACCTATGCGTTCAGTGTAAAGGCCCGAGACTTTGCCGGAAATATTTCTGCCGCAAGTAATCAGGTAACTGCATCTGCTATTCTTAGTGGTCTTTATTACAAATATTATCATGGCATCTGGAATTTACTTCCCAATTTCAAGTCACTAACACCCGTTTACATTGGCAACAGTCCAAATATTGATATTACACAACGCAGCCAGAACGATAATTTCGCTTTCTTATGGGAAGGTTCTATCAACATACCTGTAAGCGGCACTTATTATTTCAGAACTAACTCTGACGACGGGAGCAGAGTCTGGTTAGGCCAATTGAACGGTTCTGCTTCGCCTTACGACTATAATGGAAACGATATCGTCAATAATGATGGCAGCCACGGGGCTGTTGATAAAACTTCTGTGGCACTTAATTTAACTGCTGGTACTTATCCTATTGCTATTGCTTATTTCGATAAAACAGGCGCTGAGCAAATGGTTCTGTCGTGGAGTACACCTTCCACCGGTGGCGCTTTTGAACTTGTTCCTAACAGCGCTTTTCAGGATGTTTATACTTCAACAAATGCACCCGCCGTTCCTTCGAACTTAAAGGCTACTGCGCAAAGCATTGACAAAATAAGATTAACCTGGACAGATAACAGCACTAATGAAAGCGGATTTGAATTGTGGCGTTCCAGGTATCCAAATACTGGTTTTATAACAGTGGGTACGGTGTCAAAAGACATAACTACTTTCCTGGACAGTGCTCTTTCTCCCAACACGTCTTATTATTACAAAATCAGGGCTGTTGGATTAACAGGAGAATCTAAATTCTACCCACAAACTAATGTCGAGGCTCTATGGCGTTTTGATAATAATTATAACGATAGCAGTGGTAATAACAAGACGCTTACTCCTAATTACAGCCCTACCTTTAATACAGACAGCAAGGAAGGTACCTATTCTGTTGACCTGAATGGGACAAACTCGAGCCTTACTATCAACACCGTGGCCAGCGATTACCTGACCGGCAATTACAGTTCAAAAACCATAGCGTGCTGGGTACGTTCAAGGGTTACCAATTCCAACAAAGGTATTTTTGATATTGGTGGAGCCGATAACGGACTAGCTATGCGCATCAACGCCAATCAGTTGATCGCCGGTATTGCCAGCAACAATACACGGCGCAGTCTGGCAACAAGCTTTAGCAGCACCGACTGGAACCACATAGCCTTGGTGTACAGTGGAAATACATTACGTCTATATGTAAATGCTGTAGAAGTGGCATCTAACACGAGTCTGCCCTTTACTTCGGTCGGTACAACAACTGACAGTTCCATGATTGGCGATGATTATGGCAATACAGGCAATGATGCATTGAATACCTATTTCGGCGCATGGAATGGTCGTATTGATGATTTTTGGGTAGTAGGTTCTGCTTTATCGCAGACTGATATTGCCGGTATCATGAACAGAAGTTTTGTATTCCAAAGCACGGATAAAACATTCCCATTGCCTCCGGTACCAGCCAAACCATCAAACTTGAACCTCTCGGCAGCTACTACATCTTCAATTAATCTTTCATGGACTGATAATAGTAGTGATGAAACCGGTTTTGAGATTTGGAGAAGTGTTAATAAAAACGACAATTATCGTGTTGTGGCAACAGTTGATGCTAACACAACCAACTATAATGACCAAAACCTTTTTTCAAATGTTATTTACTATTATAAAATAGCAGTAAAGGGAGTAGGAGGCAGAGGTGAATTTTCAAATGAGGAGTTTACAATTACAAAGAACAATTTCCCCAAAATTACTCCAATTTCAAGCTTTACTATTAGGCACAGTGTACAAAGTGTATTAAAGATTACGGCAACCGATGAAGATTTAGAAAAGCTGACATTAACAGTTAGCAACTTGCCGTCTTTCGCAACATTTACCAATTCGGGTGATGGTGCTGGTCAAATTTCTTTTAACCCAGCGTCAACTAACCAAGGTGTCTATGAAAAAATAAGAGTAATCGTAACTGATACACATAATGGTGCGGATACGGTAAGTTTTGATGTAAATGTGAATGATAACTACGTGCCGGTGATTACACCCATAGGCGATAAAGTTGTAAATGAGAACTCAAAAACAACGATTGATCTAACAGCCAATGACCAAGATGGAAATTTATCGCTGCAGTGGCAAACCACGGGTTTACCCTCATTTATTACACTGACACCGAACGAAAATGGTGCAGCCAAATTGTTTATAGCACCGGGTTATGCACATGCAGGTCTGTACTCAATTGATATTTCTGTTACAGATAATGCAGGAGCTATAGGTACTTACAAATTCAACTTAACTGTAAACAATGTTGAACCAAGTAATAACAAATGGTATGTAAATTTATTAAAAAATGGCATGCCCGGTGGTCAATCGCCCTGGAACAATATCACCTCCCTATCTGCAAGTAATTTAAAAGACCAAAATAACAACACAACTTCTGCCGGCTTTCAGTTTTTGACTAATGCTTTGAACATCTATAACGGCGGTGCAGTTACAGGTAACAATTCAGGCGCTTTCCCGGATAACGTATTAAGGGATTATTATTATTTCGGAATTTTTGGTGCGCCTGAAACTGTGAGTTTCAAAATGACAGGTCTTGACACAACCTATAGATATAATGTGACTTTAATGGCGGGTAGTTCGTGGACTGGTGTTGCTGATAATGGATCGACAGTATTTACAATTGGTGACGTTTCCAAATCTCTTTATGTGCAAAACAATGCAACAACAACTGTAACCTTTACCTCAGTTGATGCGAATGCTAATGGAGAACTGGTAGTAGGCATGAGCAAGGGTGTTAATACACCCGCTGGCTATTTGAATGCTTTTGTAGTGGAAAAGTTATTTGACGATAAAACCACGCCCATTATGCCTATTAATTTAACCGCCCAAAACATTGAAAATGGTGGTGTAAAACTTGTGTGGTCAGATATCGCGTACAATGAATTTCGATACAATGTATATCGCTCAACTTCACCCACTGGAACCTTCACTTTGCTTAATCCCGGTGATAACAATTCTAATGCAACTGAATACGTAGATACTACAGTAAGCGGCGTAACTACTTATTATTACAAAGTAGTAGCGGCAAATAATTATGGATATTCAGCCTTTACCGACGTTGTGAGCATTAAAACTCCCAATAAAGCACCTATACTTGGTACTATTGCCAACGCTTATACAAAAGTTGGTAACACGACGACTATTGATGTGAATGCAACTGACGGTCCTGGGGAAAACTTAACAATTATCATTAGAAACCTTCCCACGTTTGGAACTTTTGCAACCACAAGCAATGGCAGGGGTATAATTACCCTGAAACCGGGCAAGAACGACTTCGGTACGTTCAAAGATGTAACAGCCGTTGTAACGGATGTCTATGGGGCATCAACGCAACGCAAGTTTGACATTTATGTAAGTGATAGCTTATCTCGTTCTGTATTTATTAATATGGCCGGTGAATTTGGAAAACCAGAATCGACGCCCTGGAATAATTTTACTTCGTATCCCTTTGCCGGTCTCGGTATGGATCAGCTGAAAGATGACCAAGGCAACGTTACCAATTTCAGCCTGCGACTCATAGACAAATGGACGCAAAGTTGGAATGGCGGAATGATCACTGGTGATAACAGCGGAATCTACTCAGATAATGTTATCCAGACAAGTATTTATGAAGGCTCGACGGATACAAAGCGCATGCGGTTTACCGGATTGGATATAAATAAGAGGTATAACATCTCTGTGTTCAGCAGCAATAATGCTGGTTTCGACGCTTCGTTTTCATTAATTTCTGGTACACAGGCCAAGTTTTTCGATGCTAAGTTCAATAGTGCCCGAGTAGTTCAATTAAATGGCTTGGTCCCGAATGTCAATGGCGAAATTGAATTTTCTATGACGAAATCGGCAGAAGCAACTTATATGTTCCTGAATGCTGTTGTCCTGCAGGAGTACAGCAACATTACTACGCTTCTTCGTCCCTCCGATTTGGTTACACAAATCAATGCGGTAGGTAGAGTTAACCTTTACTGGTCTGATAAAAGTATTGCAGGTACTACAAAAGAGTTTGAAGTTTGGAGGGCACCAAGTGGCAGCCATTATAGCCTACTTTCAAAAGTCACAGCCGGTAGCCCTTCTTTTGCTGACAGCACTTTGGCTCCGAACCGTCGTTATTATTACAAGGTTAGATCCATTGGCATTGATGGAACCGTTTCTGAATACAGCAATAGCGCTTCTGCAATTTTAGGTGGTAATACAGTCTTGTTGAATCTTAATTTGGCAACACCACAAGCTGCTCCCTGGAATAATACAAATAATACACCGATGGCCGGTACAACTGTGCGTGATTTGAAAAACACGAATGGTGTCAATACTGGTTTTTCCATGGTACTTACCAACGATTGGGGTGGCTATTTTGACCAAGGTATGACTGGCGGCGTATTACCCGATAATGTAATGTTGACCAGTTGGTGGATCGATGGTAACGGTACACCAGCTAAACTGAAATTGTATAATCTTGAGCAATCGAAGCGATACAGAATCGGCTTTATGGGAAGTTCAAGCTGGCAGGGAGATTTTACAGCTTCTTACTCTATTGGTAACAGGATTGTTTACCTGAACTCTTATAAGAACAACTCAAAGATTGTCTATATTGATGATGTTGTCACAAATGCAGATGGTGAAGTGGATGTGACTATGGGATACATCTCTACCACAAGATGGAGTTTCCTTAGCGCTATTATTATTGAGGCTTATGATGAGGACAATACACCTCCAATTGATTTTAGTACGCCGCCAATTGCAAACGCTGGCCTTGACCAATTCATTCATTTACCCACGAACACGGCACAGTTGAACGGCAGTGGCTCGACGGATGCCGACGGCAGCATTGTGTCTTACGAGTGGACGAAGCTTAGCGGGCCTTTGTCTTACACAATTAACAACAGTTCTTCTGCCACACCTCTGATTAGTAATCTGGTGAACGGCGTCTACTCGATGGAACTAAGGGTAATAGACAACGACGGGCAGTCCGCCAAAGACACCCTCATGGTAACGGTGAACCGCCTGCCGGTAGCCAATGCAGGCAGTGATGTTTACCTGACACTACCCATCAACTCTACCACCTTAAATGGAAGTGCATCATCGGAT
>DASVST010000424.1:0-4738 GCA_036387965.1 Segetibacter sp.
TTGATTGAATATCGAACATTAAAATTGGTTATAAACTTTGCATGTGAATTGATATAAAAAGAATTTGCATTGGCACCTTTTGTATCAATCCATGTAAATCCTGAAGTAATCCATAACTGCTGATCATTGCTGAAGCTTTTGCTGTATTGTAAATCAGTCTCAAAGCCGGTTGATGTTAGTTTTGCAACATTCCTTGCAAGTGCAAATGTTCCCGTAGGGGAGAGGTTTTCTTTCCTGGGCATTTGCGCATATGGGGTGGTAACAAAGTCTATGAGATCACTAAAGTTTCTTTGAAAGAAGCTGCTTGAGATTCTCATGTTTCTGATGCCGAAAAAATCTGCGCCTGCTTCATAACTAAAAGAATGCTCAGCCTTAAGATCAGGATTGCCAATGCTTCCTCCTGTTACCAATGGTTTATTATAGTTATTGAATCTTTCTGTAAAGTCCGCATCACGAGTGGTTTTTCCTGCACTTCCCCTTAATTGCCATTTAGGTAATTTGTAAGAAAGATTTACCTGTGGAATGAGCTCCCATCCACTTCTTTCATTCCACTGTATACGCAAAGCAGGGTTAATATGAAAGCCGGTGCCAACAGCTTGATTCAGCATTGCAAATGCTGCAACCTGGTCGAGTGAATGATTGCCCCTGTCGTTAGATTTTATTTGCTTGTTTAACCAGTTAGCACCTGTGGTAAAAGAAGTTTTTTCAGAAGCACTCCACTTATAAATAGCCAATCCTTGTAAAAGATTGCTTTTATTTTGATTTGCTATGGAACGACTGTTATATAAATACTCATCTTTTACTGACTTGTAACCTGCATCAAACGAAAAGGAGTGCTTATCATTATTAAATGCAAGTTTTAAATGGTTCCATAGTGAGCTTACCTTTTCTGTAGCAGTATCAGATCCAAAAGGAGTATAAAAGTTCTGGGCAGCAAAATCACGGGTATCAAAAGCTGATCTCAGTGCAATATTCCAGTTGCTGTTTATAAAATGATTTACCGATGCAGAAGCTATCGTATTATGGAAATAACCTTGTATCCCCCGTAGCTGTTGTCCGGTAGCATTGTTGCTTATTACGCCGGCAGAAAGAGCAGTATTTCCGTTGTTGTAAAAACTACCAAGTTGTCCATTCAAAAGTCCATATTCACCAACCGTTCCTTGTGCTGCAACTTGTTTTGTTTTTTCGCTTCTTTTAGCTGAAAACGTTTTGGTGATTACATGTATAACTCCACCAACTGCTTCAGAACCATAGATCGCCGAAGAGGCACCTTTCAAAATCTCTATTCTATCAATTTCTGAAGGAGCTATTGGAATATAGCTGCTGAAATGGCCTGTGTTAGGATCGTTTAACCTGATTCCATCTAATATAACCAGAACCTGTTGAAACGTACCTCCACGTACGATCAGATCGCTTTGAGCACCCATAGGGCCACGCATCTGCACTTCTAATCCGGGAAGATATCTTAGAAGTTCATCAATAGAATTAACCGGCAGCTTAGAAAATTCATCTCCTTTTATAACAATAATATTTCGCCCTGTTACTGAGGATGAAACTGGATGTAAAGTAGCCGTTACTGTGACAGGATCCAGCTCAACCTGTGCACTTATAATGCTTGAACAAATGCATAAAGCGGTTGCACACAGAACTCTGTAAATTAAAACCATAAATCTTTTTATTGATGCAAATATGGGCGAGAATATTTAACTATCGAAATTTGATAACTCGTACGCCTCGTTTGACGATCTTTTAAAATGGAGGCAGATCAATTGGTCATGGGACCAGTCCACTAAAGGCAAGCCGCTGGCTTAAAAATTGTATCGCTATAAAAAACTTGATTATGAGTATACTACAAAATGAGATAGAGGAAAGGGATGAAGACCAAAATAATTCTTCAACAGATCAATCTTCAGAGGCAACAGAGGATGATGGTACACCGGTGTTGGATGAAGATGATTTAGAAGAAAATGATTTATCGCTGGACGAAGCTGAAGATATTGAATGGGATGACCCAGACGAAGGAGGAAAGTAATTCTTGTATATCAATAAGAATCATTACATCGTTAGTACTTCTTAAACTATCAAAAAAGATATGCCTACAAGCCGTCCTATAATAATTTTGGAAGATGATATTGACGAACAAGAATTATTAGCAGAGGCATTTAACAATATTCGTGTTCAATATCCGCTGAAATTCTTTTCAGATGGCGAATCATTTCTTCAGTACTTAAATACCACTTCTGAGAATCCTTTTCTCATATTTTCTGCTGTTAACCTGCATAAATTAAACGGATTGGAAGTGAGAAAACAAATCCAGGCTAGTGAAGTTTTGAAAAAGAAAGGAATCCCATTTATCTTTTTTACTGTAAAGGATGACATGAAGGTGATTAGGGTAGCTTATGATTTAACAGTGCAGGGATACTTTATTAAAGGAAATACTATGAATGCAGTTGAAAAACAATTAGCTCTCATAATAGATTATTGGGAACAATGCAAGCATCCAAGTAGCCAATAGCACCCTAGTAGTTGCAATTAATGTCTGGTGGTGTCACGTCTTCGTTTATTTAAACTATCCTTCATTCTTCCACCTTTAACTCTTAAGCTATCACTTAACCTGCCGCCTTTAGCCAAGGCACTATCCTTAAGCTTGCCTAAATTCGGGAGTAAGCTGTCTGCGGTATTGTTAACAACATCTCCAATTTTATTGCCTAAGGAATCTAATTTAACGCTTGCAGAATCTATCTTGTCTTCATAGGTTTTTGTTTCGTTATTACAACCAACCAGCAAACAAATAAAAGCAACAAACAGGTGAGTTTTCATTTTCTTTTTGATAGGAACTTCAATCTTCCTGCCAGTAAATTTTTTATAGCTGGTATCAAATTTGAAGTTTGTAGTTCAACACCGAAAAAAATATCATTATGAATAAACGTACTCTTATTCCGGTATTGGCATTTATTGCGATTATATGTATTGCTTATGGCATTTACCGTTCGTTGCCAGAAAGAATTACAACAATAGAAAACGGCCATGAGGTAGTTTATGGAGATCCCCAGCACGGATTAATTTTAGGGTTATTACTACTTGCCGGTATCTGCATTTGCTGCATTGTGTATTTAGCAACGCGACTAGATAGGGTAATTGATAAACCCATACAGCCAGCCCGTATGGAGCAACCTATTGCAACCAGCACAGGCGCCAGTTCGTACAGGCCGCTTTCGTAGTAGCTTAAACTTGTACTGTAACTGCGGATAAAACAAATGTTTTATAAGTTTTCACATTAAGGTTGATAAAATTTGCCGTTTTTAGCAAATAAATCATTAACCTTTGTACAAATTATATTATTACTATTTATGGGGAAATCACAGGCAACGTTTGGTAAAAAAGAAAAAGAAAAAAAGAGATTAAAAGATCGCCAGGAAAAAGAGGAGAAAATGGAAGAACGCAAGGCTAATGCGAAAAAAGGTAAAAGCCTTGACGAAATGATGGCATATATTGACGAGAATGGAAATATCTCGGCAACTCCGCCAGATCCAAAAAAGAAAAAGGTTTTCAATGCAGAGGATATGCAAATTGGTACACCTCAATATGTACCTGGCGAACAAGATGAGCCGATCCGGAAAGGTGTAATAACTTTCTTCAATCACGAGAAAGGGTTTGGGTTCATAAAAGACCAGTTCACCCAGGAAAGCGTTTTTGTTCATATAAATAACATAGATGCTCCGGTTAAAGAGCACGACAAAGTAACTTTTGAAGTTGAAATGGGGGCGAAGGGCCCAGGTGCCGTCAACGTAAAGAAATCCGCTTAAAAAATTCTCTCATAGCAGTAGTTTATTGAAACTTTATTTTAATATTGATTCAAAAAACTATTGCTATGAATTTACGTTTACTCCTTTCACTACTCGTTGTTTCATTTTTCTCTATTTCTGCAACTTCGGTTAAAATCGAACCGAAATCTATTGCGGTTTCCAACTCAATCGTTTCAGAAGTTCCTTCAGCAGCAACTTCAGTAAAGAAGAATAAATTAAATTTTGCTGAGAAGTTACTTTTAAAGTACGTTCTTAAAAAATACAAGAAAGTTGATGATACAGCTAAAGCTGATAAACAGGCGAGAACCTCGTTAAGTTTTGGAATAGCAGCTGTGTCTTGTTTACTCTTAGGGCTGTTTATACCTTACATTATGCTTGCAACCATACCCACTGGAATTGTTGCATTAGCTACAGGCGGTTCTGCTCTCAAGAGCGGTACTACTGAAACTAGTAAAGCAAGAACAGGAAAATCATTAGGTTTAGCTTCTCTTATTGCGTTTGGAGCTTTACTATTGCTAGCTGTAATATTAGTTGCTGCTTTCTTTAGTGGTTGGGGAGGATAGTACCAACGAACTATTTGTTCATTCACAAATATGCAGATACGTTATATCTGTGCCAACAGCTATTTCTTTTCTAACAACTGTATTAGAGGTTTCTCCACCCTGGAACAACACTCCGGGGCGGATGCCAACAAATTTCAAGCATCCCTTTTGTTGCAATAATGCTGTTCCCTCGGGTAATCCAACAACAGATATCCGCGGGTTCAGCCTTATAAATTCTTTAAGCCGCTGATCTCTTGTTTCGCCGTTATGATCTTCTCTTATTTCATTAAAATAATGTGGGTTTATCTGGAATGGAAAGAAATTTAAGGCAGCAAAACTTTCTGGTTCTATAATAGGCATATCGTTCGTGGTGCTTATTGTTGGTCCGGT
>DASVST010000425.1:0-2105 GCA_036387965.1 Segetibacter sp.
CATTATCATTAATATAAACGGTCAAATGCCCCACAGCAAAAAAGTAGTAAAGCATTAAGTACAAGGCAAAGAAAAATATTCCTAAAAGAAAGCTCCCTAACTCTAGCCCTAACAGTAATAATCCAATAAATGCAACAGGTAAAATGAAAAGGCCAATAAAAACACTAGATTGACGAAATATTGTAATATGGTATGTTCTCAAAGTTTAGGTTTATGAATTGCCACTAACTCTTAAATAGACGCAACTTAGCTAAATTTTCCCATCGCATAAAAGGTAATATAAATACTGATCTTCAACGGGAGTGTAACTTAAACTGTGTCAGTTATTTTGTATCTTCAGTAGGTTGAGAGAAACGGACCTTTGGCTCTGCTGGCGAGCAACCCGGGGAAGGGATATCTCAACTGACTGAAATAATGAACGTGTTGCTGATCAAAGGTAGCACGTTCTTTTTACTGCTAATTATTTTGGTCATTATGCCTTTATAAAACGCAAGGCTGATTATCTGGTAATACTGTTCATCTGGATCTGCAGCCGGTCTCCATAAATGAGCTTTAGCTGCGATGCTATAATCGCCCAACCTTGTATGCTTTGGCTCCATTTCTCTACCATCCGGGTCGTTGCAAGATAGATGAGTTTTAGTAGTGCAGAGTCTGATGTAAATGCTCCTTTTGTCTTTGTCACTTTTCTTACCTGGCGATGAAAACCCTCTATAATATTAGTGGTATACATAATCTTCCTGATAGCATCGGGGTAATCAAAATAAGGTATTAACCGTTCCCAGTTGTTCTGCCATCCTTGTACAGCAATAGGATATTTTCTTCCCCACGTACCTGCTACTACTTCCAGGTTTGCTGCAGCCTGTTCTTTGCTTGATGCCCGGTAGACAGTCTGCAAATCTTTCATAAATGCTTTGCTGTCTTTCCATGATACATACTTGATTGAATTGCGTATTTGATGAATGACGCATAATTGTACTTCTGTTTTTGGAAAGGTAACTTCAATAGCTTCTGCAAAGCCTTTAAGGTTATCAATACAGGCAATAAGAATATCTTCTACACCTCTTCTCTTCAGGTCTTCAAGTACCTGCATCCAAAACTTTGCACCCTCACTTTCTGCAAGATAAATACCTAACAGTTCCTTTACTCCACCGGTATTAAGACCTAAGATGTTGTACAACGCCTTTGATACCACCCTTCCTTCTTCACGTACTTTATAGAACATCGCATCCATCCATACAATGCAATACTGCCCTTCTAATGGCCTCTGCTGCCATTCTTGTATTAATGGAATAACCTTGTCTGTAATTCTTGATAAAGTAGTGGGAGAAAGGGTAAATCCATAAACTTCTTCGATGTGTTCTGTAATGTCTCTGACACTCAAGCCGCGGCTGTACATCCGTAGTACTTTGTCTTCTATCTCCTCCGAAATAATTATCTGGCGTTTGCCTACCAGTTGGGGTTCAAAGCTGCCTAAACGGTCTCGTGGAGTATCCAACTCAAACTCACCACCGGTACTTTTTACCGTCTTGGTACTCTTACCATTGCGCCGATTGCCGCTCGTTCTTTCTTCATCATCCAAATGACCATCTATCTCTGCCTGAAGTGCTTCCTCAATAAATTGCTTAAAAAGCGGTTTAAACAATTTTTCTGCACTGGCTCCCGCCTCCTTGTTGCGGAGCTTCCTTAAGGCCTCCTGCTTGAAAGCCTCAAAATCCAATTTTTCTTCTTTCATAACTATATCAATTTATGCATTTTTAAATTGACACAGTTTAAGGGACAGTCTCGTTGGTAGTAAATAAGTACAAAGGTGTCGCGAAAGGAGTTGGCTGCTGCTCAAGTAATATCGACAGCCAAGAATTAAATTCTAAACAAGCAGGAATAATTTCATCCTCAGTTCAAGGAGCCATCAAAGTAGGATCTCTTGAACCAACAAACTGTAGGCGACCTTCTCCGTTCTCAAAGATCCACTAACATACTTTCATCAGCAAAACCAAGTGTCTCGGTTTTAATAGACTTCATTCCTAAAAGAAAAGAATAGCCCGAAAACATACAACTTGTTTTAGTCAAACAGCCATTACTGCGATTGTTCTTAAACAAAGTAAGAA
>DASVST010000426.1:0-2983 GCA_036387965.1 Segetibacter sp.
ATATCCCTCGAAAAAGGTATTCAGTCTGTGTATGAAGAAATGAAAGATTGCTTTCAATAACTGCATTTTTAAACCCCACCTGCTTAAATGTGATGATTCCTATTTGTTAATCACTAAAACTCCTATATTTGCGCTGCTTTAATAATACAGAAAATAAATAGGGTTATCAATTGCTAGTTGTGAAAAGGTTTGAAGCCGGTTATTAGTTAGGGAGGAGGCATAAGAAAGAGTAAGGTCTTTTTTATGCCTTTTTTATTTTTATAATATAGATGTGCTTTAGAATATGGGACTCAGAAAGGCGAAGCTCTGTCCTATAAAAACAGATCAGCTTATTAAGGCAGTTAAAAGTTTACTATTTTTCATCTATTACTTACATATTTCGTTGCACCAGTTGTAACCTACTTTACCTTCGCATCTTCTTTAAAAAACTGGTAATATATTTTCAAAATGAGGCTATTTTTTAAATTTTCTATACTCTTATTAAGCTTTGGGTTTGTTTCCAATCAACTTGTGGCTCAGCAAAGAAGTATTTTCAATACTCCAGATCTGAGTAACATAAAGGTCGATCTACTTACAGATGATGAAATTCAGAGATATAGAGAACAGGTAAAAGAGGCGGGAATGACTGAAGTGCAAGCTGAACAGCTTATCATCCAAAGAGGAATACCCAGGGTGGAACTTATAAAATTAAAAGCCCGTATAGATAAACTTGAAAACCAGGAAAAGAGGAAGTCTGCAACAGAAAATTCAGATAACAAAAGAGCTACTGCCGACACAACCGGTGCTAGCAGACCTGCTGCTGTTCCACGGGATCCTATGGAGACATACGTTTTTGGAAGTGAAATATTTTTAAATAACACCATAGCAAGTTTCGAACCTAATCTCAGAATTGCTACCCCCCAGAACTACACATTAGGTCCTGATGATGAATTGTTAATAGACTTATATGGTTATCAGGAGGTAAATTATAAAATTACTATAAGTCCGGAAGGAACGATTACAATGCCTTATGTAGGTGTTATTTCTTTAGTTGGCTTAACTGTAGAACAGGCAACTAAAAAGATAAGAGACCGGATGATCAGGAATGGATATGCAAGCCTTGGAAGTGGCCAATCGAAACTTGAGGTGAATGTGGGAAGAATTAAAAGTATAAAAGTGACCATTGTGGGAGAAGCAAAGACTCCGGGCACTTATACAGTTTCAGGTTTAGCTAACATGTTTAATGCTTTATACCAGGCTGGCGGGGTTACTAATAAAGGCTCATTTAGAAAGATTGAATTAATTAGAAATAACAGGGTTATTGATGTACTCGATGTTTATGATTTTTTATTAAAAGCTGATTTATCTAATAACAGAGGTTTGATGGATCAGGATGTGATAAGAATTCCTGTAGCAGATGTGCAGGTAGAAATAAGAGGAGAAGTAAAGAGGGAAGGAATTTTTGAAATGTTGCCAGGTGAAACAGTAAATGATCTTATCCGTTTTACAGGTGGATTTACAAGCGAAGCATACACAGCAGCAATTCACATTCAGCAGTTAACCGAAACACAACGCCAGCTAAAGGATGTGTTTAAGAACGAGTTTTCTTCCTACACCTTTAGAAAAGGAGATGTTGCTTTTGTTGACAAAATATTGGAATCTTATGCGAACCGGGTAATAATCAACGGGGCAGTTTCAAGACCAGGCCAGTTTGAGTTAACCCCCGGACTTACATTATCTCAGTTAATCAGGAAAGCAGATGGACTTAAGGAAGATGCCTTTAGGGAGAGGGCTTTATTGACCCGTAGGAATGAAAACGGATCTACTGAATATTTGCCGGTGCAGTTAGATGAGGTTATGAGAGGAGGAGCAAATGATATCGTTTTAAGGAAGGAAGATAATATTACAATTACCTCGATCTTTGAATATATAAGTGAGTATAAAGTAACAATACAAGGAGAGGTGAGAAAACCAGGCGATTACAGGTATGTAAATAATATCTCATTAAAAGATCTGCTTTTCCAGGCAGGGGGCTTAACCGATGCTGCAGCCCCGCAGCAAATAGAAATTGCTCGTCGTCTCAGTTCAGACTCTGTTAGTATCACTAATCCAAGGATTGCACAAGTTATAAACGTAGCTTCTGAAAAAGACTTAATGTGGAGGGGCAATGATATTAAACTATCCCCCTGGGATATTGTGATTATAAGAACACTGCCCGGCTACAAGCCACAGGTAAGTGTTAGAATTGAGGGTGAAGTATTATATCCCGGAACGTATGTTCTTGCAACAAAGGAAGAAAGGATCAGCGACTTGATTAACAGGTCAGGGGGTCTTACACCCCAGGCATATTTGGGCGGTGCTTTCTTAACGAGGATCAATAATAGTAATACTGTTATAAAGCAATCGAACATTGAGAAGGTTCAGAAAATTCAGGAAGGAATTGACGATACCACTAATACGGTATTAGAGGATGTTACAAAATCAACTGTGAAGGTTGGATTGAGTCTTGGAAAAATTTTGGACAACCCAAAAACAATTGACGACATTTTGTTACAAGAAGGTGATGTACTTACTGTTGGTAAAGCTATATTCGAAATAAAGATAAACGGAGAAGTATTGTCTCCCACCCAGGTAGTGTACCGAAAAGGTGAGAACTTAAAATATTACATAGACAAGTCTGGCGGCTTTACGGATGATGCCAGGAAGAGAAGAACTTACGTATTATATGCTAATGGAAGCGCAGGCAAAACAAAGAATTATGTATTCTTTAGAAATTATCCCAAAATTGAACCAGGTTCAGAAATCCTGGTTCCAAAAATACCTGCAAAAATTAATCGCAGACTTTCAACACCTGAAGTTATTGGGATAACAACAGGTATTGCATCGCTCGTTGGAGTTTTAGTAGCTTTGATAAGTACCTTAAAATAAATCCTGCTCAATTCGATGAGTTCCTCACAACAAGAAGAAGTTTCATTAACAGAAGCCAAAAAGGTTTTAGTAGGTT
>DASVST010000427.1:0-2273 GCA_036387965.1 Segetibacter sp.
AGACGAGGCGCTTGCGAAACTATATAACAAGTACTATTCCTATGATGGGGGTCATTATGTGGACATGTTTGAAGGAGACTATGTTTTGAAAGCGACCTATCACCTACCAAAAGCCGAGTTCATGAAATTAACTGAGTTTGAAACTCCGCTGTTGGAAAAGTGGTTTACGGCAGTTCTGCTGGCCGGTGTAGGGAATATAGAAAAAGGAAAAATTATTCGCCGCAGTCCTGATTGGCCGTTGCTGACGATTACTGCACCCCAATCCTTTTTCTATAATCCGAATTTGTATAACAGCTCTAGGCCATCTGTTTATCAGTTTAACCCAGATCGGATTTCCCATGTACAAGGCGTAATCAGGGTATTTAAAAATATCGACCTAACGAAATTGGATTCAAAGATTCTTCATGCCATTGCCAGGATAACGAAGGCGAAAGCAACCCATTCACTTGATGATAGAATTGTCGAACTGGCATTAGCGTTTGAATATTTGATTAATACAGAACCTTACGAGGTAGGCCTACAACTAAGGATTAAAGGAAGCAAACTTTACGCTACTCCCGGCGAAGAAGAACGTATTTATAGAACACTGAAAGAATTCTATTCCTTGCGAAGCAAAGTGGTTCATGGCAATTCAACAATTGTCACTGACGATAGGACCTCAAAGACGATTTATGATGCTGAGGAAATCATCATAACAATCTTGATTAACCTAACTGAACTAAATCTGATGTATACTTTCAAACAAATCAATGAAGCCTTGAATCGTTCTCTTTATTTGCCATTGTCCTTAAAAGAAATATTGGCGGCGAAATCGTAAAAGTCGTTTTAAGATTACACTATGGAAGATTGGTAGCAGATAAAATATCTTTGCTACCCCTTATTGTCATAGCTATTCGAATTTGAAAAAATAATCAACGCCGTAAAGTGTAAGAACTTTAGTTCAGTCTGAGGCAACATTTAGAGGTTACCGTTACCCTTCTTGATACATTGGAAGCATCTAATCTTTCTTTGTTTTTTGAACCTTTTTACGAGCTTTCAATCTGTCGGTGAGGCGTCGTTGCGACGCTCCGTTCATCGCCTTCCTTATTATTAAGCTAGTTATTTTGATGATGACGTACTGCAGATGTTAGCCAACCGGCTTTAGGCCGGTTAGCCACCATCTTGACCCATTGCGAATGCAGTGGCTGCAAGCGTTAAATAATGCTGCGGAAGTGCATTGGTAGAACGCTTGCAACAACACCATTCGGACAATCATTTTTTGCTGGTGAATAGTATCATCTTGTACTGGCTATTGAAGATATTGTCCTACGCCGAACCTGCGAAAGTCAAGCCCTGCGGGTTTTCAAAAAAAATCTCCATCTCATCTTCTTCTTCTTTGGTTAGCCCTCAGCTAATATATCACCGCTCTACTTCCATCGGCTACAACACAGGATTGTATTTTTTTTGAAAAACTTTCTCCGGTCTCTGTAGGACAATAAGGTTGCTATCCAAAAAGAAAGAAGCGCACCCAAAGCGCAATTACTCACTAAAAACATTTTGATATGCAACACAACTCCCTTTCACAACTCATGCGGTTATCATGGGAAATTCAGAAGCGAAGGAAATTGAATCGCTGCCGTTCTCTCATCTCTGCATGGGCCATTTACTTAAACGAAGACCTCACTGTTTACCACCTAGTACAAAAACACAGCGGAGCAAGACCGGTAAACCCGCACAGTACAAGACACCTCACTTTATTCAATCATTAAAAAAATTTTTATCATGGAAACATTCATTGGACGCCTCACTTCAAATGCTCAAATAAACACCTTGAACGATGAAAGGCAGGTCGTTAATTTTTCAATTGTTATCAACAATACATACAGAGCAAAAAACAACGAGGAACAAAAAAAAGCAACCACCTACATTAACTGCGCTTTTTGGCTTAGCACGAAAGTAGCGGAACACTTAATCAAAGGCAGTATTGTTGAAATCTCCGGCCGCCTATTCGTGAGGGCTTATCTAAGCGGCAACGAGCCGAAAGCGTCTCTAAACTGCCATGTTAACCACATCAAAATTCATTACTTCCAGACAGCGCTAAATAGCCCAGCGCCGGTAGCTGCAATGGCAGCACCGGCCGAAGCTGACGACAACCTGCCTTTTTAACCTTTTACCCCTTACGGCTTCGGGAGCGAAAACAAGGAGGCCGCCAACATATGAAGTATTTCACCGATTGTAAAACGATAGACGACGTAAAGGCTTTATATAAGAAGCTGGCTAAAGAAAACCATCCT
>DASVST010000428.1:0-3331 GCA_036387965.1 Segetibacter sp.
CAGTCATATAAGCCGTGAAAATCATAAAGGAGAATTATTGCGTATGCTCGCTTTAATTGGTACGCATCCATCGGTGGTTATATGGAGTTTATACAATGAAGATTGGGGTGCGCAGGATATTGCTACGAACGCTGATACGCGGCAGTACATAATGGATATGTACCATTTTATGCAGATAGCACATCCCCAGTTTTTAGTAGTTGATAACGATGGCTGGCAACATATATCGTATGAAGGAAGACTAAAGTCGGACTTACTAACTGTTCACCTCTACTCACCGGAACTTACAAGGTGGCGAGAAATGCTAGATCAATTAGTAGCAGGTCAGTTAATAGGGGTTGCTGCATTCCCGTTAGTTGTTGGAGATCCGTTTTTTTATAGACGACAAGTACCATTAATTGTTAGTGAGTGGGGTGGGTTTGGTTTTGCTGAATATGGTGGACCAAAAGATTCGGAGGAACGTACAGAACAAATTCGCCTTTACAAGGAAGAACTAAGAAAAAGACCCATAGCGGGAGATGTATACACTCAGGCAACTAATATTGAAGATGAAATGAACGGGTTGATTGACTCGGGAACAGGTGAATTGAAAGTGCCGGCAGGGTTGCTTAAGAGTACCACAAATGGCTGATGGAAAACGTTGCAAAAGATTACAAGCTTTCGATAATGTCTCTATACCCTCTGCCAATTGGAATTGGTACTCCATTAACATCAACTTCTTCAGCGGTATACGAAACGATCTTACTCACTGAAATGATGAACGACCGATGTATGCGTTTGAAGAGATTAGAAGGTAAAAGCTCTTCAATCTCATGTGTACTCATCTTAGACAAATATTCGGTTTTTGTTGTTACTATTTTGATATACTCTCTTTGGCTCTCGATGTAAAGGATCTCAGAAAATAAAATCTTCACCTTCTTTTTCTGCACATTTAGAAATATGAAATCTTTCATCTCTGAACGTTCAGATGTTTGTTTTGTCTCTACCTGAGCACTTTTAACTTTTGTTACCGCCATTAGAAAACGATCAAAATCAAAGGGCTTTAATAGGTAATCTTTCACGTTAAGATTAAAGCCTTCCACTGCGTACTGATGGTAAGCAGTTGTGATAATTACAGCAGGTGGATTTGTGAGCGTTTTCAAAAAAGCCATTCCCTTCAACTTCGGCAAATGAATATCTAAAAACATCAGGTTTGTTTGATGATCTCTCAGGAAATCTGTTGCAAGAATTGCATCTTTGAACGTTCCCTGCAAGTTGAGAAATGGAACTTGCGAAATATAGTCAACCAACACTTTTGTAGCCAATGGCTCATCTTCTATAACAATGCAGTTTATTTTAGACATAGCTTGCGAGATTGATCTTTAACGTGGCTGTAAACATCGATTCTCCTTTAGAAACCGATAAATCATAGTCCTTGTAAAGCAACTCGAGTTGACGTCGTAAGTTTGACAGACCTATGTTTTCCTTTACTGCATTTTCATCGGCAAATGCCTCGGTAGAGTTTTTTACATAAAAGGCAAGTTGCCTGTTTTTAACAGAGAGGTGGATATCGACGAACGGGTGACCTCTTGTTTCTGAAACTCCGTGCTTGAATGCATTTTCTACTAAAGGTATCAACAAGAGCGGCGGTAAGGCTTGCTTCATATCTTCTATGTCGTGGTTAAAATTGATGCGTAATGATTCATCATAGCGCAGTTGTTCAAGTGCTATGTAATCGCTTATAATTTTCAATTCCTGTTCAATAGAGATATATGCGCCTCCCGCTTCATAAAGCATATATCTTAAAATCTTCGACAACCCTAAAATAGACTCAGGAGCAAGGTCACTTTTATCTCTCGCCAGTGAATAAATGTTGTTTAAAGTATTAAACAGGAAGTGAGGATTCGTTTGCGATTTCAGGTAATTCAGTTCTGCTTCCTGTTTTTCTATTCGCAGTTGTTGTGTGGCTTGTCTCAGTTTTATGTGATCATATATATGCCTTACAATTCCATAGAACATGAAAGACATCACTACCGACGAAGCAAGTTCAGATAATTCCTTATCTACTGAAGGGTACGTTTTAAACACAGTGTAGATGTTTAAAAGATCACCAATATATCTCCATACAAATAACCCTAATGCGAAAGCAAATATCTGCAGCGGGATAGAAAAAATATAGAGGATTATTCGCTTCGGTGTAAGTTTAAGAAAAGGTACACTGTATTCAAAAAATATAAAATTCACCACAACAAGATAGATGGCTCGCCAGGCTTCATTAATTGATCTATACCAGAACTCGTCAGGATGCTTTATTGAACTATTAATTAACCAAATCAATAGATAGGCAACACCGATCCATACGTAAAGTTGAAAACGCTTCTTATCTATTTGAATATTCATTGCTTAGATCAGTTAAATATCGGCAAATGTTTCCCTATTAATTTAGGTATCTATAGAATTGATGTTCTGGTAAACGAATCACGTAAAGTGGTCAACAAGAAGAGAATTGTCTTTTTGTTTTATTGATGTTTTGCAGAACCAACTACTTCACCTGGACGTTGCTTTGTTTATATCTGCTGTTGGTTGACTAATATCTGCTGTTTGTAGACAGTACCATTCCGCCCTTTAATAAATTAAATATTCTTGTTGAAGCATTTAGAAAATGCCTTCACATTTAAAATATTTAAAAACATCAAACCTCAAATAAATGAAAAAGATCATCCTGTCAATTTTGATTGTCACCAACGCATTGGTCGCAAATGCACAACAAACTATAGTTAGAAGCGCAGCAAACTACGATGCCGCCCATTGGAAACCTTGGTTGTTAAACAACCCGAAGCAGATCAACATCCCTGCTCCTCCAACAGCTGCAGAGTTGAAAGTGGAACTAAAAACTATTAAGCAAAGAGTAGCTAATGTTGATGAGAAAAAAATGCGTGAGATACAATACTGGAATGCAGGAGCGCCCTCTTATCGTTGGAATCAAATTATACCAGGACTTGTTGCACAGAAGCAGGAAGTACAACTTCGAATGCCAGCCTCCTGGATGAACATCGCAATTTATGATGCTACCATACTTGCGTGGAAAGAAAAATTAAAGTACAAAACAAAACGTCCAACTGATCTTGATCCTTCGTTGAAGGCTGCTATCAATTCGCCAAACACATATTCTTATCCGTGCGAACATTCGGTTACGGCTTCAGCTGCAGCAAATGTGCTTGCATATTTCTTTCCTGAAAAGAAGGACTCGATTTTTCAAATCGCACACGCAGCTTCACAATCGCGTATAGATGCAGGAGTACAATTTTTAAGCGCCGTTGATGCAGGTTGGAAGCTTGGAGAGGAGGTTGCA
>DASVST010000429.1:0-9456 GCA_036387965.1 Segetibacter sp.
AGAATAGGATACAATGGACATGATTAGGCATGATGACGTAAGCAGTGGTTTTAATTGAATGATTTTCTTTTAAGTAATTGAACCAATTATATACCAGATCGTATCCATCTACTAGCTGAAATAGTGGCAACCAATGGCGGCAGGTAAATGTTATATAATATAAGGAAGCCTGGTTACTATGCCTTGTATGCGTGGACATATTCTAAAATAGGCAAATTGCATCACTGTTCGGAATTGCAGGTTCCCTGCCATGCACCGGGCTCTTAGAGGAGAACCTGCAAGGACAAAAGGAAGATTGAAAAGCTGATTGAGTTAATAACCAACAATTCTACAATATGGATAAGTGAAAACGAGGTATGTCGGCTGTTAAACTACACTCAGAAGACTTTAATTAACCATGTTAGCTCAGGCAAGATCCCTTGCGATTGCTACACTATTTCAGTAACAGGAAAGAGGGTTTATAACAGGAACAAACTTCTAAATTTAGAATGATGCGAATAGTACACCTAAACAAGAACCTGATACTAGCTAAGAAATTAGCTAAACAACTTGTCAAAAAGTGGGACGAGGAAGACAGAATCAAGGCTCAAAAAAAGTACATGAAATAGGAATCTAAAGGAAAGCAATTGCCTAAGACTTAAAACAGCAATAAATATTTAGTTTTCATCTTCGAGATTCTTTCTTATGTCATGATCTTCGCCGAATATCATCTTAGCGTAGATGTCAAGAAAGAACCAATCAGCCTCGGTGAAGTGGGCTTGTGTGATTTTCTTTGTCTCTTCTTCGGGAGCATTGGGTTTGTTATCCATTGTGTTTGTTAAATAGCTTGACAAACACAATGATATAAGTTACTCTGTGTTAAACAATATTCTGTAATATTAGCGTTTAAGCCCAATACGATATTTTATGAAATCAAGGATAGTACTTCTGCTCCTAACTGCAGGGATTATAAGTTGTGATAAAGAGTCTCCGAAAGAGATCGCTAATGGTATACGGGGTTATTTTGTTTTAGAAAAGATGAGGCACACTACATTTACTCCAACTGGGAAATATGAAACATATGAAGAATCAGTTGCTACCATTTTTGATAAACCACCATATGCAGTAGATCCTGGACAGGTACGTGTAATAGATTCTTTTTTGACCCTTGACAATTATCGGAAGATTATTAAAAATTCAAATTTCCGCAACGGGTTTACTAACTTGCTTGAAGGAGCTAAGGAATGGACAGTGGTAGGCAATAATACTTCTGGAGTTCAAGCCTTTAGTATCACCTCACCTAAAGATTTTTCTTCCGTTGCTTTAACTGAGTTCTCTTCAGTTCCTGAAATTGACCGAAGTATCCCCTTTACCATAAATTTGAACACATCCGTTCCCTGCGACTCGATCTCCATAGAAATAAGAGGTTATGATGGCAAACGACATAATTCAGGCTACCTGTCTGGTACCATATCCTCTTACACCTTAACACCTTCTCAACTTGCGCATTTTGTTCCGTCTAACTTGAGTAACGTTCCAGAGATGGAAGTTTCATCAGACGTGTTGATCATTACTGGATTGATGGTAAAGAAGGAAATTAAGGGTGGAATTGCAGTTGAATGTGCAAAGTTGGTACGGCGAATAGTAACGGTAAAAATAAAATAGTACTCCCGAAAACTGATGAAGATCGATATTACTTGATTCAAAAATCGAAGCTATGAAAACCGTAAAAATCATAATTGAAAGAGGTAAGGACAATTATGCGTCTTATTCTGAAAATGTTGAAGGAGTATATGGATCTGGCGATTCTGCAGAGGAAGCAAAGCAAAATGCTTTAGAAGCCATCGAGTTGCTTAAGAAATATAATGAAGATGAAAATATCCCGTTGATACTGAAAGGTAATTACGAAGTAGTTTATGAGTTTATAACCAAGTCCAATCTGTAATCCATGAAGGTAACAGGAACAAGAGAGTCTTTCATAAAGATGCTTAAAGAACGTGGTGTATCTAACAAGTTAGGCATAGGCAGGTCTACAGTTTCAAATTGGAAGCGAGCATTTGCAGGACTTGATGAAAAGAATATGCCGACCATCGACAAAATGGAAGAGATGCTTTTAAAATATGGAGCAGTGGTTCAACAAGAAAAAGTTTGGGAATTACCCACGTCTACTTGTGTGATCATCTTTTTATCTTCTTCTTTGGGAACTTGGGATTTGTTATTCAATTTACTTTGTTAAACAGATGACAAATAAGGAAACAAGTTCAACTAATGAGTAAACAGGGTTTTTGCCTGGTCTTGTAGGATTGCCCGTAGCCGAGGGATTCAAGTACCTAAAATTCTTGATCACACCTTGTTGTCTTAACCTTCTAAGTTTCGGCTTACTCAACCTCAATTTTTCAACTACCTCATCTTCATTTATCAAGTCGTTCCACTTAGCTTTTGCTAACTCATAATCTTTCAAATCCACTACGGCGCTTGTATTAGCCTATACGTTGATAGATTTTTAGGTACGTTCCCTACAGCTGCGACACTTACTGAAAACTGCATATAATTACCTGCCATTTCAACCATTTCCCAAGTACTAAAGCTATTTAAAGCAGGCACATCGAATCTGAGAGTGCGTTTGTCGGTTGTTGTAAAAGCCCAGGACAAGGCATAATTTGTTCCTGAAGGATTTGTGTAGGTACCGGTGCCATTTGAATCGAATTTATACTTTTGATTGTCAAAGCTTATCCCTGTAGTGTTTACTCCTCCTCTAACATATTTTGCCAGATCAGTGCCGATTAAACTATACACAAAGTCAACGTTCCAGGTTTTCTGAACTAGTATAGCCTCTTTCGAGGTGGTTGCTTCACTTGCCGTTTCTTTTTCGCAACCCGTTTGAGAGCAAAAAAGTATACCAATAATTAAGATCGAACTAAAGCCAGATAATGCTTTTCTCATAAAAAATTTTTTTGCCTACTCTTCAAATGTGCAGTTTTCGGCTCCCCTGTTGTTTTATAAAACGTACGTAATATAGAATAATTGTTGGACCTTATCCCTGAGACGATTAAGTTTGTTAGTAGTTATTTATCTGAACAAACGACACATGACTTTGTATGAGTTTAATGCTTTGGCAAAAGACGAAAAGTATACTAACTTTATCCCGGCGGTAAGCCTGTTAGATGGCTACAGCAAAACGTGACAAAGAAACCTTCTAAAAGAGAAGCGTTGAAAAGTACAATTGAAACGATTAGAGCTTTTACAGAATTAGTAATTGCTTTAATAATCTTGAGAGTCTTAATGGCTTGAAAGGTCATAATGAAAATGAACTACAACCCCTTTAACGAGGGGTTTTTGCTTCCTGAAACTTTACTAAGTGTAATTTTCTGTGTCAGTCTTAGCGAGACCGCTTAAAGTGTTCAAAATGTCGATAATGTCGAAAGTGCAGGCGATGTATAGATTAATGTTGCAGGGTTGAAAAATGCCTTCTTTTTATATAACCGTGAACTATTCCGTGAACCAAGTCCACTAAAAAGAACTTAAAATATTGATATGCAATAAGTTGCACTTCTACAATGTGGCCTCGCCAGGAATCGAACCTGGATCTGGAGCTTCGGAAACTCTTATACTATCCATTGTACTACAAGGCCATTAAAACAAGGCGACAAAAGTAAGCACTTGTTGTAAAAAATAAATCAGAAGTTTACCCGAAGTGTGGTAAAGAAACTTCGTCCACGTGTGGCAAAACCATTCAATTCTACATACTCTTTATCAAATATATTGAAGCAGTTTGCTTGTAGCGTTGTCTGTTTACTTATCTTCCATAAAGCTGACAAATTAAACAAGCCAAATCCTTCAGTAGTGTTTCTTCCCAATGCACCGAAAGGACCAAGAACCGGGTTGTAAAACACATCGCTTCTGCTACTTACCGTTCTTACATCGGCAGTAAACTGCCAGGCAGCAGAAGGTGTATAAACAATACTTGTATTCGTTATGTTCTCAGGACGGCGAATCAGATCCGGTGTTTCTGTTGCGCCAATCAGGAAAGCTCCTGTACTATATAGCTGAACATGATTTCCTTTTGTTTTTGCAGCATCTAAAAATTCGGGTGAATATTCAAGTGTGCCATGGTTATAAGAAAGGTTTGTATGAAGCTGTAATTGTTCAGAAAATTTAATGTCAATTCCTGTTTCAAAACCACTGTTTGTTTGCTTACCTGTGTTCAAATAAGTGTCTCCCCTGTAATCGCCGAAGTTTAGATTATTTATTGTTCTTGTACCATTCCATAAGTATACATAATCAATATAATTTTTTACACGGTTGCCATAAACACTCAACCGAAAACCGACAACTTCTTCAGCAATAAGTTTTGTTCCAATTTCAATGCTGCGACTTTCTTCAGGTTGTAAACCTTCAAAGCCGCGGCTTATTCCGCTGGTAAAGTTCTTTTCAGGAGCAAAAAGCTGGTACAAACTCGGCGCATTAAATCCGGTAGAGTAAGAGGCAAATATCAATGCATCTTTTCCAACTTTAATAGATGGCTTTATTTCATAACTCGTAAAGCTTCCAAACTTGCTGTTGTTACTGTAGCGTACGCCTGCTGCAAAATTTATGAACTGATCTGACTTCAATGGAATTGTGTAATCAGCATGAACATAACCGAAGCCCGTCCCCATCTTTATACCAAGTGTATCGTAGTTGGATGTACTAGAAAAGTTGAATGCATAACTTGTGAAAGATGTTTGCGTACTCATCTTATCCTGTACATAGCCAAGTCCGCCCACAAGCTTCCAGTTGTTCTTATTCAAGTTTATTTGTGCTTCATTCGTAAAATTTCTGCCTGTGTATCTTGCGTCGTTTATACTTCTATCATATGTTAGCGGAGCGAATGAGGTGATAGATGAATCATCATAGCTTGATCTTTCAGTATTTGTGTATCCACCAAAAAATTTTGCGTTAAACTGGTGATTGATCTTACGTGTTACACCATACGTAAAAAGATTACGCTTAAAGCCCAAAACATTATTCTCATCATCTTTATAAGCACCATCATCAATATCTGCTTTTTGATCTACTTGCCTGTAGCCTGCGTATGCATCCCATCCGGTTTTTGAGTAACCAAGTTTTAAAGCATAATCTGTTTTATTGAAATCATCTTTCTCATTGATAAAAAAATTATTACCTACCGGCACACTGCTATTGAATCCTTTATTAGTGCTGTTCAATATTTCTGCACGACCATAAAAACCATTTGCTGCCGTATAAGTAACACCGGCCTGCGAATTCAATATTGAAGTTCCTTTTCCAAATGTTCCGGCAGTAATGTTTGCTGAACCTGTCACACCTTCTTTAGCATTTTTCTTTGTGATAATATTCACCACTCCGCCAACTGCAGAGCCTCCATATAAAGTACCCTGCGAGCCTCTCACAATTTCAATTCTTTCAATACTGTTTAGTGAAACCTCATTGAAGTCAAGCCCGTTATCGGGTGTAGATGCATCGCTCAATCTTATTCCGTCGATCATCACTAATGTTTGTTTATTATCGGCACCACGCATGTACAATGTTTGCAACGATCCGGGTGTTTGAAAGGTGCCGGGAATAAAGATTCCTTCATACCGCTGAAGCAGGTCAGCAAGGTTTTGATAAGGCTGCTTTTGAATATCAGCAGCGGTAATCACCGTCACACTTCTTGGCGTGTTAATTACAGATTGTTCAGTGCGTGTAGCAGTTACAGTCACTTCGCCAAGGTTAGTAACCTTGGTAGAATCCTGTGCATTGATCAGCAATGGCGCTAACAATAGCGAAAGGATAATCTTCTTGCTCATAGACTTTTTAGTTTAGCTATGAACCTCCGGAAAATAATAAGAGAATGAAAAGTCGTAAAGACATTACATCTCTTGCTTTTCACCCGAAAGCTCGATGATAAATTTATCTGGCAGGTCTTCTGGCTTGCGATACACCTCAACGCCTTCCCGTTTATAAACAGTGGCATCTTGTTGAAGTGCTCCCTTCTCCTTTTGGGGTGGGGCTTCGCTTTACAGCTACGGGGATAGCGCCGGAATTACGCCGGCTTCCCTATTAATCACGATGTGTGAACCAAATCTGCTGCAAATGTATAGTCGGAGTTCTAAAAGAAAAATTTATTTATAGAAGAGGATTACTTATAAAGCAATATTACTTTTACTCAATGCCAGGTACCAATTGTAAAAACTGCGGGCATGTTCTCCGGGGAAATTACTGTTCAAATTGCGGACAACAATCACAGGTACATAAAATTGATGCACATCATTTTTTGCACGATATTCCTCACTCTATTCTTCATGTTGATAAAGGGTTTCCCTACACTTTCAAACAACTTATCAAGCGTCCGGGAAGTGCTCTGAAAGAATATCTTGAAGGCAGGCGTGTGCAATATTTTCGACCCTTTGGTTATGTAATTACAATGTCTGCAATCAGTACATTGCTTGTTCACTGGATGCAGCTTTTAACACGACACCTGTACCTTAAACAAACCGGAAATTCTTTTGAATGGGGAGAGTCGTTCTTTAATAAATATAAAAGTATATTTATCTTTTTGATGATTCCCATTGTAAGCTTATGTACATGGTTGGTATTCAAAAAACACCGGTTCAATTTTTTGGGAACACTTGTTAATTAATACCTACATGGCAGCCCAGTTGAATGTATTACTTGTACTGATGCAATCATTCATTCTGGTTAAACTGCTTTTATTTGATTCGCCATTCTACCACTCTGCTTTGTATTTATCCGGGTTTATGACCTGCTTTATGTTTTACTATGCTACCACGTTTAGTTATTTGATGAAAGATGATGAAAGAAGCAGTTGGAAGCTTGGATTAAAGTTGTCGCTTATGTGCTTTCTGCTTGCATCTATATATGCAACAGGGATGTCATTAACCGGTGTTGTAGCGTCAATTTCTAAGTGAGTGCAAGCATTTAAAGATGGTTCATTATTTGAATGTAAACTGTTATGAATTACATTGATATTATTCTCATCATCATTGTATTGCTCTCTGTGTGGAGTGGCTGGCATAAAGGCTTTATAAATGGCGCAATTGAATTATTAGTTATGGCAGGCAGCCTGCTCGCGGCCTTCTTTCTATATCCTTATCTCTCAGCTTTTTTTGTGAAATATATTCCATCGTTTGGGGTTTGGACAGAGCCGCTTGCTTTTATATTGATAATCATCATTGCAAGAGTTCTTTTGTCGATCCTGGTGAACAGGCTTTTATTGATGATTCCAAGAGCAGTTCATTACAACGTCGGTAATAAATTTCTTGGACTTCTTCCAGGCTTTGTCAATGGATTGATTTACGCAACCATCGTTGCTGCACTTTTAATGTCAGTCCCTTTTTCTGATAACATATCTTCAACTACCCGCGAAAGTACAGCTGCCAACAAGTTAGCCGAACCAATAGAATGGCTCGATGAAAAGCTTTCACCTGTTTTTGATGAAGCAGTTAAGAAGTCGATAAGTAAGCTTACAGTTGACCCGGAGTCAAAAAAATTAATAGAACTTCCTTTCAAAGTAACCGATCCTAAACCTAAAGAAGAACTTGAGCTTAAGATGTTGCAGCTGGTAAATGAAGAGAGAGCGAAAGAAGGTTTGAAACCACTAAAGTGGGATCCCGAAATGTTACCCGTTGCACGGGCACACTCTGCCGATATGTTTGCACGCAGTTATTTTTCACATGTTTCTCCCGAAGGTAAAACACCCTCTGATAGAATAAGAGCAGGCAAGGTTAGGTTTTTAACTGCAGGAGAAAACCTTGCGTTAGGGCCAACACTTTCTATTTGCCATACGGGCTTGATGAATTCTCCCGGACATCGGGCTAACATACTTCATAAGTCATTTGGCAGGGTTGGTATTGGTATTTTGGACGGTGGAAGACATGGACTTATGATCACACAAAACTTCAGGAACTGAGTTTTCCTTCAAACAACATCTAAAGTATATCTTAGGAGTAAATTTTTAACCATGAGAAACATACTCTTTTTATCGTTTTTACTTGCGCATTTTATTTCATATTCTCAAGGTGGAACTGAGATTATGGTATTTGATATGCAGGTTAAGAATGGAGAAGTTTTCTTGCAGAATGGCAAGAACATCACGAACCATAAAGGTTACGATAACCAACCATTTTTTTATAAGAAGAAGCTTTACTTTTCATCAGCCGATAATAACCAGATGGATATTAAGGTGTTTGATCTTAAAAAGAATACTACCTCAATATTTACTACTACTAGTGATAACGAATTTTCACCTACAGTAACGCCTGATAAAAAGTTTGTGTCTGTTATTCTTCAGCAAAAAGATAAGACACAAGACCTGGTAAAATATTCTTTAAAAACAAAGAAGCCTATAACATTGATAGACGATTTAACAGTTGGCTATCATGCCTGGATTAATAATGACAATGTATTATTATTTGTCCTTGATGATACTTCAACTTTCAGTTTACATCATTATAACGTGAAGACTAATAAGGATATGACTATAACTGAAAATATTGGTCGCTCATTACATAAGATACCGGGAACTAATACAATGAGTATTGTAGATAAAGTATCAAAAAAAGAATGGTTAATCAGGCAATATAATCCGGTTTCTCAATCTATAACAACGATAGCGACAACCTTACCAGACCGCGATAATCTTGCATGGACAAAGAATGGCTGGATTTTAATGAGCGACGGAAAAGATCTATTTTATTACAAGCCAGGCATCGGCACTTCGTGGAATAAAGTAATTATAAATGGAGATACATCGTTTTTAAAAGGCATCACCAGATTAGCTGTAAATGATAAAAATAATAAGCTTGCTGTAGTTGTTACTGAATAACTAAACTGCTGCTGCAGCCATGGTTTTTCTTTCGCCGATTTGCTGACGCCACATAGCATAATACAATCCCTTCTCTTCAAGTAATTGATGATGACTTCCCGTCTCAACGATCTTACCCTTTTCCAAAACATAAATTCTATCAGCATGCATAATAGTGCTAAGCCTGTGTGCAATTAAAACAGTGATCTGTTCTTTAAGTGCAGAAACATCTTTTATCGTTCTTGTAATTTCTTCTTCAGTAATGCTGTCGAGAGATGATGTTGCTTCATCAAATATCAACATGTGCGGATGGCGCAATAAGGATCTTGCAATTGATAGTCTTTGTTTCTCTCCGCCACTGAGTTTTAATCCACCTTCGCCGATCATTGTGTCTAATCCTTTTTCAGCACGGGATAACAAGTAATTACAACTTGCTTTCTTCAATACATCGAGCAACTCAGCTTCTGTTGCATCAGGATTTACAAAAGATAAATTCTCCCTGATTGTTCCTGCAAACAATTGCGTATCCTGTGTTACAAACCCGATCTGTCCACGTAGTTCATCAAAGTCAATATCATCACTGCTTATACCGTTGTACAAAATCTTTCCTTCCTGCGGACGATATAAGCCAACCAGCAATTTCACAAGCG
>DASVST010000430.1:0-4415 GCA_036387965.1 Segetibacter sp.
GTTACAATTGGTTCAAGGCATGGCAGGCGTTCATGATAAAGCTCTACAGGAATTACGGGGTGAAGGATTTCTTCTTCGAGTCCTAATGCCTGGTTTAATCTTAATAAAATTTGATTACCAAACCTGCGGCGAAGTGCAGAACGAGGCATGCTGATAATATCGCTGATTTGCCGCAGGCCAAGTTTGTTTAAACGCTCAATGGCATCTACCTCAAGCCGTAGTGCTGCTGGTGGCAACGATAATAAAGCCTCAGTGTTTTGATCTTTACTTATGATCGGTGATTGCCTTCCAAACCGTGCAACCGCCCATGCAGTTCCGACAGTATCTGCAATAGCAGCACGTACCCTATAACCACGAGCCTTTAACCGGGTGATGATGTCTTTTAAATAAGGTTCATCGCCACCCCACAAATGTGAGCAACCGGTAACATCGAGAACAAGTCCATCCGGCGAATCAACAGCAGCAAATGGTGTAAAGCGAATACACCACTCCGCAATCTTTTTTAATAATCTTTCAGCAAGTCTGGGTTTGTCGTCGAGAACCTGCAAACCGGGAATAATAGCCCTTGCATCAGCCAATATCATTCCGCTATAAACCCCTTGTGCTTCTGCTAAACCGTTGGCTGCGCTTACAATCATTCTACCATGTGAAGGTGCACTTAGAACAAAGGCTGTATTGCAAAGCTCCGGCTGGCGAACTGTAAACCAGTCTGTAGTTAATGATCGGAACCATATGGAAATAAATCGCTTCGCCATTATACTGCTTTTCTATGCTGGTCTTTACTAATAGATGTAAGTTTATATGGATGACGAAACCTGCCATCCACCCATTCGAGTTGCCATGCTCCCGGCTTGCCATTGCGTACCTTGAGCAACTCAACATTCCAGCGCGGAAAACCTACTCCAGGCAGATCGGTTGATGCAGTTGGAAGAGAGGTAATCCTCCAACGGGAGACACAAGCGGTAACAAGGTTTTTCGGGTTTCGACGAACAATAAATCCTGTAACACGGCTTTGCTCAACAGCCAATTGAAGCCGCCTGCTTGCAGTGAAACTTACTTCCTGCATCTCGCCTATTACTGCTGACAATCCATCACATTTTAGTGCCTCTTCCATGGTCCACAACATTTCTTTCGGTTTGAGCACATCAATAAAAATGATTTTGTCGGGCTTAATGCCAAATGACTGCAAAGCAGGCGGAAAAATCAATCCTGAACCAATCCATAGCAAGACCCCTGTATCACGCACCAGCGATGATAAAATGCCGGCAATAAATCCATTGGTAGCAGAAGTATCTTCCTGTGAAGTACAAAAAAATTCATGCACTGCACCTAATGGAAATGTAGCATTTGGGAAGGCATATTTAATGGGTCCAAGTCCACTACCGAATAAACCACCTTTTGCTGCAGGTTTATAACCCTGAAGAGGAAGAATTTCCTTTTGTAATTGAGCAATAATATGTGCTTTAAACGACGACATCGGGGTGCAATTTACTAAATTTTTTAGCAAATGTCCGAAATGAGAGTAATATGTTGTGGAACAAGCAAGATTGGCAGTAGGGCAACCCCTAAAGTTGTAACATTAGATGCTTACGAGGTCATGCCTTCTATGCTTGCTCACCACCCATCTTCATTTCGTATAGTCCTGCGGATGTTCTGCGCTTAACCTTGGAATGTGGAAGAAACGGATGCTTTTATTTGTTGCATTATTTACATCATTTGTATACTGTTTTAAGCCCCAGTTGTAATGCATTTCCATATTGCTTTGTCCACTGCCAACCCATACTTCACCAATCATTACATGCTCAAGCTGAATATTCTTATGTCCTTTTATATTTATCCTATAGGACCACCGGCTTCAAAATGATTTCACCTTCAAACTCCACTTTGCGTTGTTGTTACCGGTTGTTGTATATGTTGCTGTATCCCATCCAACCCTAATAGTAATATGTTCACCAGGTTCGCACCAGCCCCAAAGCCTTACATCACTTTTTTGTTGTAGAACCATGTGGTTTCCGATTATTGCAGGAAACCTTATTTCAGCATACAAACGAAAATTGAAGCAGAACATTAATAATGAGATCAGGATATGTGTCTTCATTCTATGATCGATTTTAAACGATGCTTTAAGTTAACGAGGATATTTCATGAATTTCTTTAGACAATGTGGCCATTTCGTTTCTGCAAATCTTAAAAGAGGCAAGGGCATGATACGAATCCGAGAACAAGCCAACCAGTAAATGAAGACGCCAAGTTAAATTAAGTTTATCCTCGGGACAACGAAATGGTAAGCCATCAAGCATCTATTTGCAATGTTGTTCCATTCTAAAAAAAAAATTTATTCCAGGTACAACTGATACTTTTCAGCAAGTAAGTGGCATATAGTAAGCTTCAACCAATGTACTATGCTGCTTTATAATAACATAACTACCAAAGTAGTTTCCTTAGACGAATCGGCTCAACGACTACTTTCATATCCGCGTCGCTTCAAAACCGATCTTCTACGCCTCCTCTAATATTTTAATATCGAGCTTCTTCATTTGCATAAAAGCCTGTACTACACGTCCTGATCTTTCATGGTCGCTCATAAGTTTACCTAGTATTACCGGAACAACTTGCCACGAAACTCCAAATTGATCCTTCAGCCAGCCGCACCTGCTTTCCTGCCCCCCTTCAGTAAGTTTATTCCAGTAATAATCTATCTCTTCCTGGTTTTCACAAGTCACAACAAAAGATATAGCCTCATTAAAAGAAAACTGGTGGGCATATGAACTATCCATCACCATCATCACATAATTATTTACAGTAAACTGTGCGTGTTTTACTGTTCCTTCCGGGTCGCTTTCTCCTGCACCGTAACGTAACACACCTTCAATGTTCGAATCCTTAAATACAGATGTATAAAAGTTCAACGCCTGCTCAGCCTTTCCATGTTGTTCGCCTACAAACAAAAGCGAGGGTGTAAACTTCTGTCCTACATCTTCCATTTTACCTAACGATATTTGCCATGACACACCAAAGCGGTCTTGTAGCCACCCATACCTTTCACTCCAGTCATATTTGTTCAGTGGCATTAAAGCACCGCCGCCCTCTAAAAGCTTACTCCACACAGCATTTGTCTCGCCTTCTGTTTCACACACCATGAAAAAAGAAATAGAAGGATTGAGTTTATAGTGAGGTCCGCCGTTAAGCCCCATAAACTTCTGTCCACTTAATTCAAAATTTACGACCATTGGTGTATCAGCAGTTATTCTTGATTCATCAAAAACGGAACAATAAAATGTTGCTGCTTCTTTAGCTTGTCCATCAAACCATAAGCAAGGGAATATTTGGTTATTCATATTATTGGTTGCTTTTGACTAAAGATAACGTATCAGTTGAATTAACAAGTTGGGAGGCTTACCTGTTGGATATTAGGTTACCAGCTTCAGTTCTACTATTGAGCTTTGCTTGCGACGCTCCATTCATCTTTTAGTTGACTGGATAGACATTAGGTCTATTCACTATTGGGTAACTTAATCTTCAAGAACGTGTAACATAAACAACTGATCACCGTTTAATGTAGAATTTCATTTATGAAAGCAGCCATGTTATGTATTTTCTGCAGTTGTTATTTTTCGATTTCTCTTAAAGCCCAAGTCTCTAAAGGCCCGACCAAAACAAGGGTGTTATTGCTCGGTACCTTTCATTTCGCTAACCCTGGTTTAGACGTAGCAAAGTATGAAGATGCTAATATTCTTTCTGCTAAACGCCAACAAGAAGTAAAGGAAGTTGTAGTGCTTTTAAAAAAATTTAAACCTGATAAAATATTCATAGAAAGTACACCAACCCAACAAGCTAAGATGGATAGTCTGTATAAACGATTCAAAGAGGCGAATTGGGAGTTAAAAAAAGATGAAGTATATCAACTCGGCTTTAGGTTAGCTAAGGAATTAAACTTGCCAACCTTGCATGCTGTGGATTATCAAGATGCTCATTTCCCCTTTGACAGTCTTATAAAAGTTCTGCAGCAGGAGAAACAATATCAATTATTACAACACATCAAAGTGACTATAGATAGCATCCAAACTTCTTTTAATAATAGCCTTAAAACTTCAACAATTAAAAAGCTCCTGTTAATGGAAAACACTTCTGCTTCCAACAGCTTAAGTGTGGGGAGTTATTTTCAACTTTTGGTTGCCGGTGGTAAGAACAACCATATCGGCTCATATCTTGTTAGTGAATGGTGGCGAAGAAATATGATCATTTATGAGAACATTCTGAAGCGTTTAACTGGAGACGAAAAGAATGTGCTTGTTATATTTGGTAGCTCCCATACAGCTTTATTAAAGGAGTTCCTCAAGTTCAATCCAGCTCTTGAAATTGTGGAGGTTTCTTCGGTGTTGAAATAGTAGTCTGCGGCGACTGCTACTCTTCTT
>DASVST010000431.1:0-2714 GCA_036387965.1 Segetibacter sp.
CAGTACCAGCTGTATAATCAAAATCGTTTAATGTATAAAACCCATCGTTAATTAAGCCATACATAGAACCAACCGGATCTCCGATTCTTACTATATAATCTGTTGGTGATCCGTTAACACCCCAACTTGGATTTGGAAAAAAGAACGGCTGGTTTACACCAAGTGCAAGCACTTTATTTTCGTTGTGAGATATATTGAAATTTGCTGTCCAATTCAGATTATTTGCTTTCCTTAGAATGGTGGCATTAAGCTGTAACTCTATTCCCTTGTTAGATGTTTGCCCAATGTTTTGTAATTGAGATGTATAACCGTAAGTCGATGCAGTTGGCACATTAAGCAAAAGGTCTTTCGAACGGTTCTCATAAACATCCACACTAAAATCAATCTTATTTTTGAGTAGACTTACATCTAAGCCTAGATTTTTATTTACTGTAGACTCCCATCTCAAATTTGGATTTACTAAGCTTGTTGGAAAGTACCCATTAACAGCCTGATTGTTTATACCATAATAGTACCTGCCATCATTGCTGAAAGTTGTAAGGAATAAATAATCTGCAATACGGTTGTTACCTACTGTTCCAAAACCAGCTCTTAATTTCATATCAGTTATAACATCCACATCTTTAAGAAAATTTTCTTTTTTAACTCTCCATGCAAATGATCCTGCAGGGAAATAACCCCATTGCTTACCCGGTGCAAACTTTGAAGCTCCATCAGCACGCACATTGAAAGAAAATAAGTACTTGTCTAAAAAAGAGTAATTAACCCTGCTGAAGAATGATAAGTTAGTATACCTCGTTTTGTTAAGGCGTGGGTAGCCGGCAAATGATGTAGCAAGATTTGTGTTTTTGAATGCTTCATCATAAGTGGTAAGACTAGGATAATTTCTGAAAAGACTTTGCCTGTTTTCACTTCTAAGGTCATAAGTCTCTTCTCCAACTAAAAAATCGAAATTATGTTTGTTCCTAAAATTCTTAACTGAATATGTTAACACATTCGAATTCGTTAGGGTTCTTCTCGAAGAAGTATCAAGACCCGCAATCGGTAATTTTCCTCCTTGTATAATTGAGTACGGAGTTATTGTATCACTGAATTGCCTGTCAACAATATTGTTTTTGTCGTATCCAAATGTTGATCTGAAAACAAGATTTTTACCAATATTGTAAGAAGCATTTAAGGTTAAGTTGAAAACATCTGTTGATCTTCTCCTGTACTCAGCATTAGCAAGTGTAATTGGATTAACAAGTATTAAACCATTACCAACGTTTGGATCTGCAAGTGGATCCTGGTCATCAAGATTTTGCCCTTGTGATAAGAACGGTCTGTATTTTACTGCATTTCGTAACCTGCTGTAAGAAGAACCTTGTTCAGAAGATATACCGGCACCGTATACATTTTGATTTGTATAACGTGTACTAATGCCAGCTTTTAAATTTTTAGTGATTTTGTAATCACCTTTCAGGTTTAAAAGATGGCGCTTATAGTTCGAATTTAAAACTATAGCCTTTTCATCATTGTAAGTATATCCAAAATTGTATGTAACTTTTTTATTACCACCTGAAGCTGTAATATTTTGAGTAGTTGTTATTCCGGTATTACCAAAAAGCTCTTTTTGCCAATCTATAGGTTGAGCATTTTTGTAAACCGACAACGTATCCCATGTAGTACCAAAATTATTAACAAATGAAGTACTGTCTGTACTGTTGCCTCTTGACCTTTCTGATTGATACACCACGTAATCATAAGGAGATAAAACATCTAAAGTTTTAGGTAAATATCTTATTCCACCGAAACCATTATAACTAACTATTAATCTGCCTGGTCTGCCTGTTTTAGTTGTGATAACTACAACACCATTAGCACCTCTTGCTCCATATATAGCAGTGGCAGCAGCATCTTTTAAAACATCAATGGATTGAATATCCTGTGGAGAAATTGAGTTAAGACCATTTTCTACCTGTACTCCATCGATAATATATAGTGGGTCATTATTTTGTGTGATAGACATACCGCCGCGAACTCTTATTCTTACAGAAGCGTCGGGAGAACCTTCGGATGTTGTAGCTGTTACACCGGCAAGCCTACCATTTAATGCTTCTGCAGCAGAGTTGATAGGAATGTCCTTTAATTCTTTTGCGCCAACGGACGATACTGAAGCCAGAACATCTTTTCTTCTTACTGTTTGGTAGCCTATAACAACTACATCGTCAAGGTTGCTCTGCTCTTTTGCAAGCTGAATAGTAAGAGGTATAGCTCCTACACCCGTAGCCGTTTGTTGCTTGTAACCAACATAACTAATCCGAAGACTTACTGATGAGCGATTTCCCGAAACAACAATTCTAAAGTTGCCACCTGCATCGGTACTAACTCCCTGACGGGTTTCGGTTACTACAACTGAAACACCTTGTATACCGGTTTGCGAACTATCGTCCACTACTTTACCAGAGACTACAAGCCCCTGGGCAAAACCCGTAGAGCAGCATAAGAACAATAAAGCGAATGATAAAAATCGTTTCATAAAGACAAGCGTTTTTTAGTGAGGTTCTTACTTAGAAAATGAACCAATTCCTTAAACAGCTGGTTTGAAGAAGGACTAATTTGTCAGCTTCCATTCAACCAATTGCGAAACAAACTATCACTATTTCGGGATTTACTAAGGTTGAACAAGCACCTTTTTTTACGCAAACGTTCCCGATAACGATGCCTTTTCTGCT
>DASVST010000432.1:0-2548 GCA_036387965.1 Segetibacter sp.
TTGATACGCTAAATGCTTATAAAAGGATGGATACACTAAGCCAGTTTGTAAGTGTTGCAAGACGCATTAACAAGAATGGCGAAAAGAACCAGATGGTTTTAGATATGGTTCGGTTCCTAAATAAAAATCAAGACATCGGCGAATCTAAGATAGGATTTGAAGGAGCAGTAGCCAGGTTTAAACAGGCTACAGAATTGTTCAACCAATATATAGACCATAAGAACAAGCGTTTTTCTACAACGAATAATAAAGAGATTCAGCAGATGATAGATGGTGTGTTAGACCATTTTAATGCAGCAAAAGCTATGCTCGAGCCTGTTGTTGCAACCAGTGAAGATCAAAAAAGAGTATTAGCAAGTTTCAACAGTAACTTCTATAATTTTTATCGGCGGGTAGATGAGGAGAAGATCTTTTTGAAGACATACTTGAAATCAAACAGCTCATCAGGCAGATAGGAGTGCAAATGTTGTTTCGGGACTTCAGGTTAGGGCTTCTGAGATAATGCTTTTTCTTGCTATAACAAGATAGTATTTTTGCTGACTTATAATGTCCTTTTTATTTATCCTGACCTGATATGAATTTTAAACTAAAATCCTATCTTACTCTTGTAACCACAAACAAATTCAATCCCTAAAATAAGCTTATGCCCATAAAACTAATTAAAGCACTAAGTGTAACATTAATCGTTTTATTTTTTGCTTCCTGCACTAAAGAAAAAATAGTCGAAACTATAAATCCCGTTTGGAACGTACGGGGTAATGCAAATAGTGCTCAGGAGGCGCCAACAAGGGTAACTTCACCGGCAACTGGTTCTATTTCCGGAACCTACAATAAATCTACCAACCTATTAAGCTACACAATTACCTGGACTGGTTTGACTGGAGGTAATCCTTCTGCTATGCATTTTCATGGTCCTGCAGATCCAGGTATATCAGCGCCGGTTGTTATTCCTATTACAGGTTTTACTGCTGCTGCAGCAGGTTCTGTTTCGGGAACAGCTACTTTAACCGATGCCCAGGAAATTGACTTTATGGATGGTTTGTGGTATTATAATATTCATAATGCAACGTATCCCGGCGGCGAAATAAGGGGACAGGTGTTTTTGACTCAATAGCAATTCCCATCATTTGTAAGAACTGTAATTTAACCTTATACTGGTTTCGCAATGTTTAGCGTGTTTGTAGTCGCTGTACTCTTAACCGGTTTAGTTCGCATAATAAAAAAACCTTGCAAGTTTATAGCTTACAAGGTTTTTTTACTCCTGTGATCCCGCTGGGACTCGAACCCAGGGCCCATACATTAAAAGTGTATTGCTCTACCAACTGAGCTACGGAATCCCTTAATCCTGCTTAATACAAGACTACCCTTTTTTAATTGGGAGTGCAAAAATACAGGCTAAGGTGGTTAAAGCCAAATTTTTAAAAACTATTTTTAAATGAGGGTGATTTATTACCTGCGGAGAATTGACAGAGAGGTTTTATTTCGCATCAATTTGATACGTTTTATAGTTAGCTATAAGCAAAGCATTCTTTTTGGATGTTTTTAAATATCTCATCCCCGATGTTCATTTAACTTTAATAGGATTTTTATAAAGCTTTTGAACGGTGTAATAAGCTTTCTTTCTTCTTCCATAGTAGTCAATAACACTCCAGCTTGTGACAGGCCAGCAATCATTAAACTGCCAGAACATTGTGCCCATACATCTTGGTACGGCATTCATGTGAGCTGAAATTGCAGTTTCCATTGCTTTACTTTGAACTTCCTGCGTAGCAGAAATAAGATCTACAAATGTTTTTGGCTGTAGATTGTTTTGCTTCAGGTAAGTTGCCAAAGTTCTATATCCTGTTGGATGCTTCTGGTGCACCTTCATTACAGCTGATGATGTATCCCAATCGTGAGGTACAGAAAATTGCTGTATCGTTTTAAAATCCGGCATTGCCTGCATACCATATTCACTCATAAACCTGGGAACTTTTTCTTTGTATTTTTCTATAGGCTCAAGCCCCCACCATACGCCCCAATAGTGGCTGTCTCCTTCTGACATACTTTTTGCACGTCCCCAACCATGTAAGGGCGATGATGAAATGTAAGGGCGGGTGCCATCGAACTCCTTTACCAATGCAGGCAGTAGTTCATGAAACAGATTTTTGTAATCGTCCCAAAGTTTTGCAGAATCAGCAGAAGTTAGCTTGAATTGTTTTTGCCAGCCCCAGTTATGCCATGCTTCATCAATTTCGTTATTGCCACACCAAAGCACTATGCTTTTATGATGCCTGAGCCTTCTTATATTATCAATAACTTCCTGTTTAACATTATCAATAAAAGCAGTGTCGCCGGGGTACATGGCACCGGCAAACATAAAATCCTGCCATACCATAATATTTAATGAATCGCATAAATCATAAAAATAATCATCTTCATAAATACCGCCACCCCAAACACGCAGCATATTGAAGTTTGCTTCTTTAGCTGCGATGAGAAGTTGCCTGTATTTCGCTTTAGTTATTCTTGGCAAGAACACATCCGCAGGTACCCAGTTGGCTCCTTT
>DASVST010000433.1:0-7369 GCA_036387965.1 Segetibacter sp.
TGTTTCTGTTGCAACTGCAATGATATTGTACGAGGGACTGAAGCAGAGGATGCACCTTAATTAATACTGCAATTCCCGTTTTGTTTCCTGCATTAGGTTTCAATGATATTCCAAATGCAAGAATATCTTTCCCGAATGAAAAAATTTAAATTTTGTTATCGCTCATGATAGGTTTTTCCCCTTAGATTAAATAAGATTAGTAATTTATTCTTACTCCAACTGCGGGTATGTACTTTTTTATATTTAAATGGGGAGTAAAAAACACCACTTCATCTTTAAGCATAAGAGCTCTTTTACTTTTGTTTTTTGAAGAGGCTACGAAAAAAGGGATACTAACAAGCATTGTACCTGTACCGGCAATTACCAGTGTATGCCCTGAAGCTTTATTTTTTTTATTAACACGATCCACTGTACCCGAAGACAAGATTGCAACAAGCGTTCCTCTAGCATCATCAGCTGCATCCTTTGATATTATTGAAACGCCGGCGGCTACCATTGCAAATCCTCCGGTAAGTAAAACCCATGCAGTAGTCTCTTGTTTTTTAGATTAAATCAAAAGTGTATTTGCATCAATTTTATAAGTGGCTACTTTGAATGCTGTATCGAAAATTTGTGCATTGCTTTGTGGTGCTATTATGCACAGACTTATAAAACAGAGAGATTATTTTTTCATCATATAGAGAGATTAGGATTTACTCCTTCATTTTAAAAGCTTTATAGATATTGCCTTTGCTAATGAATATATGAGGTAATCAACTGCAGCAGGCTCACCATTTTCACTCACTGCATATTCAACAACTCATCCTGAAATTCTAGAAATACTTTTTTCAATTTACTATCTCCATCTGTTCCATAATTTACAAAGAAAACGTGTGTTACTTTTTTATTAGGAAAGTAAAACAAATTTGCTGTGTACCCTAAATCTCTCCCACTGTGCCCTATGCCTGCATCAATGCCACGACTGATAAATTTTTTCATAATACCATAACCATATTGATTTGGCTCATCTGGCTTACCATACGTTTGCATGATGTTTAAAGACTTTGCGTTTAAAACAGTTTTCTTTAACAGCAAGGCGTTAATAAAAGTATACAGATCAAAAACGTTTGAGTACATACCGCCATACCCATTTCCGCTTCCCGAAATAAGGTTCGACACATTTACAATTGTATTGTTATTGTACAAATCATAATATCCCTGAGCTGCATAAGTTGGTAAATCGTCGTGAGGCTGATAAAAAGTGTTTTTCATTCCTAAAGGTTGTAGGATGTATTTCTTCAATAAATCAGGGGTTTTTTGTTTTGTAGCAGCTTCAATTACCATTGATAGCAGTGTGGTATTTGTATTAGAATAACTTGCTGTATCCGAAGGTGCAAAAAGAGCAGGTTGATTATATATAAATTCTAGCATTTCCTCAGGTTGCCATTTTTTATTTGGGTTATTTAAAACCGCCAGGTAGAAAGTGTTTTGGTCTATAATATCAGGAATGCCTGTCTCGTGGTTCATTAATTGTCCAACAGTTACCAGGTTGCCATTAGCAAGTTTATCCGTAATTCGCTTAGGTAAAAATTCATTAATTCTCTTATTGAATAAATTATAACCTAAGCCAGTTTTTGCAGAATCTTCTATCAATTTAAAAGTAAGAGCTCCCATAATAAACTTAGTTATGCTTGCTGCTTTTGAAACCGTTCCCGGCATAAAAGGAATGTTTCTTTCTATATCTGATTTACCGGAACTGCCCACCCATGTGCCCGCACCATCACTAACAAGTAAGGATATTCCCGGAAGTCCTTTGTTAGTATATTTTTCTAAGAGATTTTTGAAAAGAGCATTTTTAGGATGCTTTGTACTTGTATCAGTCCATGGTATAGCAGGTGCATTGTTTTGCGTATGTTGTACCAAAGCTTTTTCGCAAGAACAAAGAAGCATTAATATTAGCAGAGGGTATATAAATGATTTCATCTAATGGCAATTTTAAGTTATAAAGTTCATCAGTTACTTTAATGGTGATCTTACTCCTATCATCAATGTGTTATATGGCAAAAGAGGTACATAATTATTAATGAAAGGAAATTGTAAACGTTGTTGATATAGTGTAAAAACAGTAACGGACTTTGTTGAGCTATTAGTAATTGTATGCGATGCACCTACATTAAAGGCAGCTATGGCTTGCATTCTTCCGATGCCTTTATTGTTTTCATATTCTCCAGCTTCGTTTAATTTGAACTTTGCCGTTGCAGGTATTGAATGCATGTAACCTGCAGCTAAAGAACTTTCAGCAGACCATGCTTTTGAGAATTTGTACCTGTAACCAAATGTGGTGTATAATGGAATGCCATGCTGAACAAATCGATGATAAAAGTATCCTACTTTAACTGATTGAAACCAATCGTGTTTCTTTCTGGTTTTCCAGTTAAAATCATAGGCCACTTCAAAACCGGGATGCAATGGCGGCTGAAATAATCCACCAAATTTGCTAAAAGGCATTGCTGAATTATGATTAGTAACAGCAAGGCTTATATGTTTTTGCCGCTGGGAGTATGCTGTTACTGCCGATGTGAAGAGTAACAGTAGCAAGAGTAAATTTTTCATCAATTGATTACTTTATTATTTGACCACAAGTAAATAAGGTTTAGACAAAAAAAGTTTGACAAAAGTCAAATGAAGTGCAGGTTTGAATAATTTGACAAAAATCAAATAAGCAATTACCTCTTTTTGCCTCTTATACGGCTTAAGGTTTCCAGGTTCATTCCCAGGTAAGTTGCTATGTATTTTAGCGGCACTTTTTGAAGTAAATCTGGAAAATGTTTTTCGAAAAAGCGATATCGATCTTCTGCCTTTTGTTTGCGTAAATTATATAATTCAATCTCTGCAAAGAAGAGGTATTGCTCAGTAATCACACGTCCCACCACATTAAATTCAGGATGTTTTTTATAAAGTAACTGCATGTCTTCATAACTAAAACATGCTAGTACAGTATCTTCTAAAGCCATAATAAATTCGTTGCCTGGTTTACGGCTGTAGAAGCTATAAACAGATGTAATTACAGATCCCTTCCGAAGAAATTTTGTAGTAACCTCCTCAGTATCCTTCAAATAAAAACTTCTAACCAAACCCTTCAAAATCCAGCATGCATGATTAGCAACTTGCTTCGGCTTCAAGATTAGGTCACCTTTTTTATATTCTTTAATCAATGCATATCTTTTGATGTCCTCAATTGAATCTAAAGACATTTCTACAATTGAATTGCATTGGTTGATAACTGGATCGAGCATATTCACTTTTAAATGAAGTTTCTATAAAGAGGAAATATAAATAATAATTTTGTTGCGATACAATCTTGTATGTTAGAGGCAGAGAATACTATACTAAATTTGCCAGAAGATAATCGTTAAGGTATGGTCGATTTAGTAGAATGTCCACGTGACGCTATGCAGGGATGGAAGGCATTTATCCCTACTGCGAAGAAGGTTCAGTATTTAAATAGCTTACTCAAAGTTGGTTTTCATACACTTGACTGCGGCAGTTTTGTTTCTCCGAAAGCTATTCCTCAAATGGCAGATACAAGGGAAGTAATTCCGAAATTAGAAGTACAAAATACGAACGCAAAGTTGCTTGTTATTGTTGCTAATGTACGGGGTGCCGGAGAAGCAGTTTTGTTTGATCAAATTACTTACCTGGGGTTTCCATTTTCTATCTCGCCTACGTTTCAGCAGCGAAACACTAACAGCTCAATTGAAGAAAGTTTAAAAACGGTGGATGAAATACAAAACCTTTGTTTAAAAAATAATAAAGAACTGGTTGTATACCTAAGCATGGGCTTCGGCAATCCCTACGGTGATGAATACAACGAAGAAATTCTATTGAAGTGGGCTGATACTATGATGTCTATGGGAATCAAAATAATCTCTCTTGCTGATACCGTTGGTGTTGCCACCCCGCAACAAATTACCCTTGCTTTAGAAGCATTGATTCCAAAACATCCTGAAACAACAATAGGTGTTCATTTACATTCCACTTTGCAAAACTGGCAGGAGAAGTTAGAAGCTGCTGTTAATGCAGGATGTAAAAGGATTGATGGAGCTTTAAAAGGAATTGGTGGCTGCCCTATGGCTAATGATGACTTGGTTGGTAATATGGATTCTGAACTAATGATTCCATTTTTAAAGAAGAAAGATCTTTTACCTCCTCTTAACGAAGAAGCTTTGAAAAACTCAATCACACTTGCAGAAGAAATTTTTACAACACATTAATACACCTTTCCCAGATGAAGTTTATTCTTGATATTGATATAAAGCCACCTGATGTAAAAATATCTTATCGAGATAAAATAATGGTTGTTGGCTCATGTTTTACTGAGCATATTGGTGGGAGATTGGATGAGCTTAAATTTAATGTTCTTCAAAATCCCAATGGAATTGTATTCGATCCTTTAAGTGTTTCTTCATCTCTTATTTCTTACATACAAAATAAACAATACACTGGAGATGATCTTGTTTATATGAAAGAAGTTTGGCAAAGCTGGCAACATCATTCACGATTTTCTGGCTTGGTGAAAGAAGATGTTTTACAAAATATCAATGCATCTCAACAGGCAGCACACGCCTTTTTGAAGGCATCAAACTGGTTGATTATTACTCTTGGATCTTCCTTTTCTTATCAGCTTACACATACGAATGAACCAGTTGCTAATTGCCATAGAGCGCCATCGCAAACGTTCAATAAAAAGCTTGTTGCTATTGATGATATTGTTAGCTCTTACGGTTATTTACTAAATGAACTTCAGAAGTTCAATTCTTCACTAAAGGTGATTTTCACGATTAGCCCCGTAAGGCATATTCGCGATGGCGTAGTTGAAAACAACAGAAGCAAAGCTCGTTTAATTGAAGCAGTACACTCTCTCGTTGAAATATACGAGCAAGCCTTTTATTTCCCGGCGTATGAATTAGTAATAGATGTACTACGTGATTATAGATTCTATGATATTGACCTGGTTCATCCTAATTATGCAGCGACTGAATATGTGTTTGAAAAATTTGCTTCTGCATTTATCGATGAAGAATCTCAGAGTTTGATGGGCGAAGTAAAAAAGATTGTTACAGCATTTAAGCACAAGCCCCTTCAACCATCAAGCGAGGCGCATAAAAAATTTAAAGAAAAGAATATAGAGCAAGTACTGTTGCTAAAACAAAAACATCCGTACCTGAACTTAGATAAGGAAATAAAGTTCTTTAAAGAAGAGGTTAAGTAGACTGGTGTGTCAATGATTTTTCTTCTAGAACTTTATCAGCCATTTCTGCAAAAACAGGTGCAATATAATTAGCGTATTTATTTTGAATTTGCTTTGGTAAAAACTGGAAACTTCTTAAGATTTTTCTGCAGCTATTTTCACCACAACTACACTCCATTTTCCAATCAGGATCTAACTCTGTGGTAGAATAATCCATGGTTAGTTCTTCATGAGCTTTGACTGGTGTAAATGTTACAACTTGTAATTTATCGTTTACAATAACATTTGGATTGCAGGAATGGTTGATATAAAGCCCATTATGATTGGGATACATAATAATCCAGTCGCAATAACCAATGCCCATCCAGTTCGGATTTTTATCGGCCAAATAGGGGTCATATTCTTGGTGAATAACTCTCTCCCCTTTTATCTCAAATAAAATAGTTCCTGCTGGCAGGTTAACTCCTGAAAATACGCCAACACCTTGTATGGAAGAATCTTTGATATAAAGATTATGCAAGTCGCCAGAAGCTTCTGTTGATTTACCCACTACTTCATTTTGTGGTAGCATATGTATTTGTTATACAAGTGATAAGTCTCTTTCCCGAAAATACCTGTCAAGTGCATCCTCCAGTTTAGGAAGCTCAAAACCTCGTTCTGTTTGCAATACGCTATAAAAAGGGCGTGGAGCAATTAAGCCCATCTCAGATATTGAAACAGCCTTGGATAACTTAGGATTAAAACCGCTTCTTTCTGCAACATCTTTTGCAAGCGAAGCCCAACTCACTTCACCTTTGTTTGATATGTTCCATATTCCTTTCTCATCATCTAATAAGAGATCCAGCGTGGTGTTAACCAGGTCGGGCACATAAGTTGGAGAAATTGTGACATCACTTGCTGCAGCAAACTCAAGGTTATTTTTAAATGAGTTTAAAGCATGTGTTACGAAGTTGAAATTATCCCATGGACCAAAAAAGGCACTTGTTCTAATGATTAAAGCAGAGTTGTTATTTGCAAGAACATACTGCTCAGCCTGCGCTTTGCTTTGTCCATAAATATTTAAAGGGGATACTAAATCACTTTCTATGTAGGGATTATTCTTTTGTCCATTAAAAACAAGATCTGAAGAAAAGGTCACAAACTTAATCCCATGTTTCTGGCAACTTGCTGCTATATATTTTGGAGCAAGCGTGTTTACAAGAAAACAATTTTCCTGGTCGTTTTCTGCATCGTCGACCCGAACATAACCAGCGGTATTTACAATTGCCCATGGCTTGTATAAATCGATAACACGTTCTATAGATTCAGGGTCTGTAATATCATAATCCTGCCGGGTTAACGCTTTACAGTTTATACCGCGTAAAGCGCAGATTCTTTCGAAAGCTTTACCAAGTGTACCGGTTTTACCTGTTATTAAAAGCGGTTGTGTTGCTTTAGGCATGCATGTTATTTGTTTACTACTCTCGTCTAAAAAATATTCGATTCGGCAAGGTCTCTTCCACCATCCATCTTCTTCCATCACAGGATGGATGAATTCTTTACCACTAATTAAGGTAGAAACTAATCTGGTCAGTGCTGTTGCTCTTGGTACAGATGCACGAACATCGAACAGACCCGGTTCGTAAATATTCAAGTTTCGGGTAAGCAGGCTGCACCAATCAAACGATCCGAATATAGCCCAGGCTGTGATGGCTCTAATATCCGCACCCTCTCTTTTTAGTTGATTTGCATTTTCCCAGACCTGGTTAAACCACCTTAATTGTTCTTCGCGGGTGCAGTAAAGATGTACTTCGGTAACAGCTAAAGGCAATTGGTATCTTTCCCAAACTTCTTTGAGAATTTCATAAGGTCCACCTACACACTCAATGCTTACTCTTACAGCCTCTACGTCTGCATATCTATGTCTGCCGTTTCCGCCCCAGGTATGTTTAGGATAGTGGTGTATATTTTCGTCTATATATCTTTCTGAAGTTAAGTAGTGATTAATACCAATGATTGAAGGAGGGCAGGGGTTATTTTGGAAGAATGAAAGTTGTTGATCCGTTACCTGGTTTTGCTTTAGGTATTTATACAGCGGATGAGTTGTGTCGACCCTTCCGCATAATAGATCTAAAGAGAGCCAGCGCCGGTTGTTTTCAA
>DASVST010000434.1:0-3396 GCA_036387965.1 Segetibacter sp.
CCCAACCCTAAAGGGAGAAGATAGATTTTTTGTACTGCGCATTGGTTATCTATTTGGCTTTACTTGCGTCGCACACTTGTACTAAATAACCATAAGTCATCATTTCTAACGACGAATCTTCAGCAGCCAAATGCAGTAACAATTCAGTAAAATAAATGTAGCCCATCGCCAGGCGTATATGTTTAGCAGAGCATTTTGAAAATAAATCTTTACTTCGCAAACCTTAACCAGCTGGTACATAGCGACCAAAATGTACAAGTGAGTGACACAACGATGTTGAGGAGAGATCGAAAGTTGGTAACAAAATATTAATAACAAAAAACAAACTCCCTCTTAGGGCTTAGTGCATGATGACATTATTAGCAATTGACTGGAGCAGTGTAGCAGTAAAAACAGGACAATTCATTTTATCTTTTTCGATACTTGTTGTGCTTCATGAAATGGGACACTTTTTTCCTGCAAAATGGTTTAAGTGCCGTGTTGAGAAATTTTATTTATTCTTCAACCCTTGGTTTAGTTTATTTAAAGTAAAAAAAGGTGAAACAGAATACGGGCTTGGGTGGGTGCCATTTGGAGGTTATGTGAAAATCTCAGGAATGGTGGATGAAAGCATGGACAAAGAGCAGATGAAACAACCTGCACAACCATGGGAATTTAGAAGCAAACCCGCCTGGCAACGTTTGATCATAATGATAGGTGGCGTTGTGGTGAATATCATTTTGGCGATTGTTCTTTTTATTGCAATTATTTATACGTGGGGAGAAGAATATCTACCGGCAAAAAATCTTACCTATGGAATTCATGCTGATTCTTTAGGCAAAAGCATTGGCTTACAACATGGAGATCATATTCTTGGAGTTGACGGTAAGCCCTTGGATAATTTTGGAACAATTGAGGCTGAAATTGTTCTTGGTGAGGTTAAGAATATTCAGATAGATCGCGGTGGACAAAAAATGGATGTGAAGGTTCCGGAAGGGTTTGTAAAAACACTAAATAAGAACAAACTGGAAGGCTTTGTAGACATTAGATACCCCAACATAGTTGACACTGTTGTAGAAACTGCAGTCTTTACACAAGACAGGCTTCGTAAAGGTGACCAAATCATTGCTTTCAATGGTCAGCCCGTACCTTTCTTTAATGATTTTAATGAAAAGAAGAGAAACTTAAAGAATGTTGAAACAGAGCTTACTGTTTTAAGAGGCGCAGATACCGTTGCGGTGAAAGCAAAACTGAACAACAAAGGTGCTATAGGATATTTACCTAAATCTCCTCTCCTGCTCTTCGGAACCACTACCAGAGAATATACGTTGATGGAGTCCATTCCTGCTGGCTTCAATAAATGCTTTGAAACGCTTGGAAAATACATGACAGGGTTAAAACAATTATTTACCGGAAAGGTTAATGCAAGTGATTCGTTAGGTAGTGTGATTAGCATTGGCAATACATTTCCCGGTGTTTGGGATTGGCAGAAGTTCTGGACGTTAACTGCGATATTCTCTATCATACTTGCTTTTATGAACATCTTACCTATCCCGGCTCTTGATGGTGGTCATGCTCTATTTACTTTAGTTGAAATGATCACTGGTCGTAAACCTGGCGACAAGTTCATGGAATATGCTCAAATGGTTGGTATGGTGCTTCTGTTAGGATTAATGGCTTACGCTTTAGGTCTTGACTTCTGGAGGTTGTTTAAATAGGCTCGAGGTTTCAGCTTTCAGGTATCAGGTGACTCTGAATTGTACAAGTTTTATTAAAACGTTATATACCTGACGCCTGATACCTGTTACCTTTTAATTATCTTGCACTTAGTTCTTTAAACATATGGGGCTGTACTGGTTTTGACAGCATAGGTTGTTGTAGGTACAAGCATGCAGTGCGTTGGGTAATTAGCACTTAAATCTGAAGACTCAAAAAACAAAAGGCGAAAATACTTACGCCATGGCTGCCTAATTCAGAGAATTAGCACTCATTATGGCGGGATAGCAGGCAGGCCTGTTGCCGCGCTTCCCAGCTGAACTAAAAGAAAACAGGATGCTGCTGAAGAAGGCTGTGACTTCAGCTTAAGACCATCCAGCTAAGGAGATGATTGGTTCGTCCGGTTCCGGTCATCTTTCGAAAAATAATTCCGGAATAAGCATGTAGAAAGCTTATGGCAGATATGTTTGGACAAGGGTTCGACTCCCTTCAGCTCCACAAAAAAGGGAAACTATGTAGGTTTCCCTTTTTCATTTACTATTAGTTTTATTTGCTGATGAGCACTCTTTCAGCATGATTCATTCGCCAATTTTCTACACGTACAATGTAATCTGTGTTGCTTAAAGCTGGCAAATTATAGATCGAGGTTCCTCCTTCGTGTTTGATTGAGCGATATATTACAATTCGTTCCCAAAAATGAGAATTAAATCGGTCCTTCTTTCTATATACGAGTCTTACTTTTTTCTAGTTCGATATATCGCCACCTAGTATCTTCGGTACAATTATTATATATACATTTCTAGTAGTGTTGAAACGTTGAAAAAAATGATGGAAATTAACTTGCCAATTACAGAATTACTTATTAATGGAAATATTTGTTTCTATATTATACTTAATAGAAATAGCGACATCCGTTTTGCCAATGACTTATTCGTAAAAGCGATAGCAAAACCAGAAATGGTACTAGAAAACACCTCAATACTTGAATTTATAGAAGCTGCAGATAAAAACAAGATAGAAAAAACAATAACAGAAGTTCTGGGATTGCAATCAGTAAAAGAAGTAGAAATAACACACCCTACTATCTTAGGCAGCACAATTAAAATAAAATGGAATTTAATAAACAAGACAGCTGGCAAGGAAACTGAAATTCATTGCTTAGGGGTTGAACAGATGCAGGTACAGCCCTCACAGTCGAAGAACAAAAAAATTGCTCCCGAAGAACTTGAAAAAATTCTTGACCATTCGTTAGATGTAATATGTACAATTGATGAAGATGGAAAATTTGCTTCAATAAGTAATGCCTGTGTTAAAACTTTTGGATACAAGCCCGATGAACTTTTAGGTAAACCTTATATAAACTTTGTTTTTGAAGAAGATCGATTTGCAACCGCTGAAACTGCTACTTCTATAATGCGCGGTCACGAGGTAACAAACTTTGAAAATCGCTATGTAAAGAAAGATGGTGCGTTAGTGCCAATTTTTTGGACAGCAACATGGGATGCAGATGAAAGAAAGATCTTTTGCGTAGCAAGAGATGGAACCCAGAGAAAGGCGAATGAAGCAACTATAAAATCATCAGAAGAAAGATACAAACTGCTATTTTATAATAACCCACAGCCCATGTGGATCTATAATAGCAAAACTTACAAGTTTTTGGAAGTTAATGAAGCCGCAGTTGAAACATATGGCTACAGCAGG
>DASVST010000435.1:0-6499 GCA_036387965.1 Segetibacter sp.
AGCTTGTAAACGATCAGATCTTCTTCGAAGCTTACCAGTTTCTGCAGTTCATTCCGTTCGTAGCGAACATGAATTTCGTTCGCATCCACGAATTCTACCACACCTTCACCTTCAGAGTGAATCTGAATACGTGCATCACGTGCAGCTTTTCCTTCCAAACCTGTACCTACAATAGGAACTTCAGGGCGGATTAACGGAACAGCCTGACGTTGCATGTTCGATCCCATCAATGCACGGTTGGCATCATCATGCTCAAGGAAAGGAATTAAGGAAGCACTCAGACCAACGATCTGGTTCGGAGCAACGTCCATGTATTCAACTTCACCTTTATCAAGGATAGGGAAGTCACCTGTCTGACGGCTAACAACTCTATCATCCATGAATTCACTCTTATCAGTAAGAGGTGAACTTGCCTGTGCAATTTTCTTTAGATCTTCTTCTTCAGCGCTAAGGAAAGTCAATGTTTTCATATCAACCTTACCGTTGTTCACCTTATGGTAAGGCGTTTCGATAAAGCCCATATCATTGATCTTCGCATGTACGCAAAGTGTAGATATCAAACCAATGTTTGGTCCTTCCGGAGTTTCAATAGTACATAAGCGACCGTAGTGGCTATAATGCACGTCACGAACCTCGAAACCTGCTCTCTCACGACTTAAACCGCCGGGCCCAAGTGCGGAAATACGACGCTTGTGCGTGATCTCACTTAATGGATTGGTTTGGTCTAAGAACTGCGATAACTGCGATGTTCCGAAGAATGAATTAATAACTGAAGAAAGTGTTCTTGCATTGATCAAATCAACCGGGGTGAATACCTCGTTGTCACGAACGTTCATTCTTTCACGAATGGTACGAGCCATACGAGCAAGACCAACACCGAACTGAGCATATAACTGCTCACCCACTGTTCTTACACGACGATTGCTTAAGTGATCGATATCATCAATCTCCGCTTTACTGTTTGTAAGGCGCACAAGATATTTGATGATCTCAATGATATCTTCCTTGGTCAATACCTTCTTCTCAATAGGGAAGTTCAAACCAAGTTTACGGTTGATCTTATAACGACCAACTTCTCCAAGATCGTAACGTTTATCAGAGAAGAATAATTTATCGATAATACCACGTGCAGTTTCGTTATCCGGAGCATCAGCACCACGCAATTGGCGATAGATGTGCTGAACCGCTTCTAACTCACTGTTCGAAGTATCTTTGTTTAGTGTGTTGTAAATGATGGAATAATCACCGCTCATCTCTTCCTTCTGGATGAAGATTGTTTTCACATCCATATCGCTAATGGTTGCAATCGCTTTTTCATCAAGAACAACATCACGCTCCATTACCACTTCGTTTCTTTCGATAGAAACTACTTCACCTGTATCTTCATCAACGAAATCTTCTACCCATGTACGAAGTACACGTGCAGCTAATTTCTTTCCTAAATATTTATCAAGCGATTTTTTATCAGCTTTTACTTCATCAGCCATTCCGAACAACTCAAGAATGTCTTTATCAGTTTCGAAACCGATAGAACGTAACAATGTAGTTACAGGGAATTTTTTCTTACGGTCGATGTAAGCATACATCACATTATTGATGTCTGTTGCAAATTCCATCCACGCACCTTTGAAAGGAATTACCCTGGCAGAGTAAATCTTAGTTCCGTTCGGGTGAACAGATTGACCGAAGAATACACCAGGAGATCTGTGCAACTGGCTAACTACTACCCTTTCAGCACCATTAATAACGAACGTACCACGAGGTGTCATGTAAGGGATATTTCCAAGAAACACATCCTGAACGATGGTTTGGAAATCAACGTGCTCTTCATCATTACAGCTTAAACGAAGTTTAGCTTTTAGAGGAACAGCATAAGTAAGACCACGCTCCATACACTCATCAATTGAGTAACGTGGCGGATCGATAAAATAATCCAGGAACTCCAACATGAAAATGTTGCGGGTGTCATTGATAGGAAAATTCTCCTTGAACACACGGAACAACCCTTCAACATTACGTTTGTCGGGTGTTGTTTCTAATTGGAAAAAGTCCTGGAAAGATTGTAACTGGATGTCGAGTAAGTCGGGAGTTTCTGATAAATTCTTAATTTTTCCGAAACTGATCCTGTTCTGAACTTTAGTTGAGGACATATTTAATTTTAACCGGTTTAATTCTAAATAAATCTTAGGCAGAACATTTGTTCTTCAGAAACTGATAATCAAACACTTACAGGATTAATGGCCATACCTGGAGATGCTTTTGCTAATTAGCCTAAAATTAAAGGAACGCAAAGGTATGGAATGTGGAGAATTTGCAAAAACAATTTTTATACCAGATATGTTAATGTGGATAAACCTCCCCTCCAGAAAAAAGAAACGCCGGCAAAACTTACCGGCGTTTGTAATGTGTTGTATCAGTTTATTTAACCTCTACTTCAGCACCTGCATCTTTAAGTTTAGCAGCAATTTCATCAGCTTCAGGTCTTGCAATACCCTCTTTCAAAGGTTTTGGTGCGCCATCAACTAAGTCTTTTGCTTCTTTCAAACCTAAACCAGTTAATTCTTTTACGATTTTAACCACGTTAAGTTTGCTTGGTCCAGCAGCTACTAAAATAACATCGAACGCTGTTTTCTCTTCAACAGCAGCAGCACCGCCACCACCATCAGCAGAAGCAACCACTGTTGCAGCAGCTGGTTCAATACCATATTCTGATTTAAGAAAGTCAGCTAATTCCTGAACTTCTTTTACTGTTAAGCCTACTAATGATTCAGCTAATTGTTTTACGTCTGCCATTGTTTTGAATTTTTTCCCCCTTCACAGCTTAAGCTCCGGAGGAGTGTTTAAAAAAATTATTTGTGCCGTCTTGTTTTTCCCTCAGGCGTGGGCTATATAAATATGCAATGGGCAATGAGCAATAGGCAAAATATTTGTTGCTTATTGCCAATTATTCTGCTGGAGCTTCAGCGGTTTCAGCACCTGCATTCTGCTTTTCGTGGTGGTGCAATAAAGCAGCAAGTACACGTTTAGCAGGAGATTGCAACAATCCGATCACCTCTCCGATCATTTCATTCTTGGTTCTGATCTTTGTTAATGTAACGAGATTTTCATCACCAGAATAAACATCTCCGTTTATAAAAGCAGCTTTTAATTGCGGCTTGTCGTTATTATTTTCCTTACGAAAAGAACTTAGGATTAAAGCCGGTTCCTTAGGATTTTCAGAAAATAAAAGTGCAGTTACATTGTTCAACGACTCATACATTCCGCTGTATTTAGCATCATCAAGTGATTCTAAAGCTTTGCGTATAAGCGTGTTTTTTGCAACCTGCATTTCTACATCTTTAGTAAAACATACACCGCGAAGTTTGCTCACTTGAGCAACAGTCAACGATTCTGTATTAGTAACGTAGAAGTTGTTGTATTGAGAGAACTTTTCTCTTAAAAGTTCGATCACTTCGTTTTTTTGTGTCTTAGTCATGACGCGTATTATTTGTGTTCAGCGTTTGAGTATTTATTCGTTAGGAAATTGATACTCCTGGCGCTTCGCTGATTTAGATTAATGATTTAGTGTCAACTGGAATTGCAGGACTCATTGTGCTTGCCATGCTTACACCTTTAAGATAAGTTCCTTTAGATGTAGATGGTTTTAGCTTTATGATTGCGCTTATAAATTCGTTGCTATTCGCAGCAAGTTTATCAGGAGCAAATGAAACACGTCCTACAGAAGCATGAACGATTCCAGCCTTGTCAACCTTGAAAGCAATTTTACCACCTTTAACTTCATTAACCGCTCCAGCTACGTCGTTTGTAACAGTACCTGTTTTGGGGTTCGGCATTAAGTTACGAGGACCTAACACTTTACCTAATCTACCGATCTTAGGCATAACTGCCGGAGTTGCGATGATAACATCGATATCCGTCCAACCGCCTTCGATCTTTGCGATAAATTCATCTAATCCTACAAAATCAGCACCTGCAGCTCTTGCAGCTTCTTCTTTATCAGGAGTGCAAAGCACTAATACTTTTTTAGTTTTACCCGTTCCGTGAGGAAGAGTAACTGTTCCACGAACCTGTTGGTCAGCTTTTTTCGGATCAACACCCAAACGGATGTGAAGATCTACTGAACTATCAAATTTTGTACAGTTTACCTCTTTAACTAATGACGAAGCATCGTTAAGTGAGTAAACTTTATTCTTATCTACTTTAGCTGCTATAGCTTTTCTTTTTTTAGTAATAGGCATTTTAATCAGTTTAGAAACCCTGCTCTGCAGGAGGTGATAAAATTAATTTTCCCAGGGAGCTTTACCGTCAACAGTAATTCCCATACTGCGAGCTGTACCGGCAACCATTTTCATAGCGCTTTCAGAGGTAAAGCAGTTTAGGTCGTCCATTTTATCCTTAGCAATAGCCTCAACTTGTTCCCAATTTACTTTACCAACCTTGTTACGGTTAGGCTCTTTGGAACCACCTTGAAGTTTTGCTGCTTCCAGTAACTGTACTGCTGCAGGAGGAGTTTTAATAACGAAGTCGAAAGACTTGTCTCCATAAACGGTGATGAGAACTGGGAGTACTTTTCCCATTTTATCCTGGGTTCTTGCATTAAATTGTTTGCAGAACTCCATGATATTTAAACCTTTAGAACCCAGAGCAGGTCCGATTGGAGGTGCAGGATTTGCCTGACCACCTTTACACTGCAACTTTACGTAGCCTGTAATTTCTTTTGCCATTATTTTATGTTTTTTTGGTGATAACGTCAGGCACAAGGCGTGACTCCCAAGTCAATCAATTCTGAATAAGAACTTTTTTGGGATCGCAAAGGTAAGGGAATGTACTTGATAAACAAGTGGAATTTACAAGGATAATGTTAAGCATAAAAAAAGGTGGACTAAGCCACCTTTCAAATTATTTCTTTTGTTTCTATAGAACTAAAATACCTTTTGCCTGTAAAACAATCTCCTTCTTTGGATCTTTTATTTTTTCAATCTCTTCTTTGCTTTTACCAGCATCCTCTGCATAGTGCTTTAGTTGCGCTACACTTGTTTCTTTGTATTCTGCAACTCCCTCAACCACGATTGTCTTTCCTTTCATAATGGTCGGAACAAGGAACTTGTGATCTTTCATTCTCACCATAATCGTTTCGTCACCGTTCTTCATTTTTAACCAGCAGCCTTCTGCTTCACAAACTTGTGTAACCTCACCCTGAACTTTTACATCCATCTTCTTTTCACCTTCTTTGCTTTGAACCGCCTTAGCCATTCTACTTACAGAAACTGCGTTTTCAGCTGAAACTTTCTCCCCAAACTCAGTTCCTTTATCAGCAGGAACGTTTGGTGGTTGAGCGACAAGAGTCATAACACTTAAAAGACAGATCAAAAAAGAGAATATTTGTTTCATACTAATTATTTGCGGTAAATGTATGGAATCTTTTAAATATGAAATGCCAAAGCGCAGTGAACTTAAGCTGATTAAGGAAATTTTAATTACTTTAATAATAATGTTCATTATTTTAAATTGAATTTTAGCACATGCAACTTAACGCTACACCGAAAAACGTACTGAAGACAGTTTTTGGTTACGACGACTTCAGGCATAATCAGCAAGAAATAATTGAACATGTACTTGGCGGGAAAGATACTGTTGTACTGATGCCGACAGGTGGAGGTAAAAGTTTATGCTACCAGGTGCCGGCACTTTGCCTCAACGGTGTTACTGTGATAGTAAGTCCTTTGATTGCTTTGATGAAAGACCAGGTGGATGCTTTGAAGTCAAACGGAATTAACGCCGAGTTCTTAAATAGTACACAAAGTCTGAGTGAGCAGTCAGAGATCTCTCAGCAGTTGCAGAATAATCAATTGAAACTATTATATGTAGCTCCCGAGCGATTAATGGGTAATGCAAGCCAGTTTTTGAATTTCCTTCAAAGGATAAATGTCTCATTGTTTGCGATTGATGAAGCGCACTGCATTTCACAATGGGGACATGATTTCAGACCTGAGTACCTCATTCTGGGGCAACTGAAAAAGGTTTTTCCCGCAATACCGATTATTGCTCTTACAGCAACTGCAGATACTCTTACGAAAGATGATATAATAAACAAACTCGACTTTAAGGAATACAAACTTTTTGAGAATAGTTTCAACCGCCCTAACATACATTACTACATAAAGCCGAAGAAGAATTATTACCAGGAGTTGGTAACCTATTTACAGGAACACAAGGAAGAGAGTGGAATTATTTATTGCTTAAGCAGAGCTTCAACAGAGCGGTTGGCTGAAGAATTAAAACAAGATGGCTTTAATGCTGAAGCATATCATGCAGGTTTGGAAAAAAACCTTCGCGAAGCAACCCAGGATAAGTTTTTAAAAGATGATATAAAAATAATTTGTGCAACTATTGCCTTTGGTATGGGCATTAATAAATGCAATGTTCGGTTTGTTATTCATGTTGATCTTCCGAAGAATATTGAAGGGTACTACCAGGAAACCGGGCGTGCAGGAAGAGA
>DASVST010000436.1:0-2217 GCA_036387965.1 Segetibacter sp.
AAAATACTGCCTGTTACCTTGCTGGTGTTATTAGCTGTAGCTGCATTATTAATAAAGAGATTTAAAACCTCTTCCCCTGAAAAAAGGGAAAAAATTCCTACCTCGGAAAGAAGAAGTACAACTAATAAAGAAGTCAGGTTCGACAGGAGCGTAGCAAAATTCTATTTTACTAAACACGCAAGATGCCGGATGAAATGCAGGCAGATAACTCAACAGGAGGTAAAGGAAATTTTAGTTGAAGGCGAGATAAACTATAGCAAAAGCAAATTAGATGATCCGCAAGGCCCAACCTACGCATTGGAAGGAATGACAGATGATCGGCAGCATGTTAGAATAATTTTTGCGCCTAAACAACAGCACATGTCGGTAGTAACAGTAATTGATTTAGATGTTGAACATCAATGCGATTGTAATTGATCAGGAGAGGGATTTTAACAGAGCTATTGTTGCTATTGGGTTGGAAGATTTAAATACAGTGTTTCCTGCAACCAAAATATCGGCACCAGCTGCTATTATGGAAGGAGCATTCTCTAATGTAACTCCGCCATCAATTTCAATGTTCACCTTAAGATTTTTTGAGTCAATTAAACTTCTCAGTTGTTGTATTTTTTTGATCGTATGCTGAATAAATTTTTGACCACCAAAACCAGGGTTTACACTCATGAGGCAAACGAGATCTATATCATGGATGACATCTTCAAGTGAATTAATGGGTGTATGCGGGTTTAAAGCAACCCCAGCCATCATACCAAAGCTTTTTATTTGCTGAATATTGCGGTGGAGATGAGTACAAGCTTCAATGTGTACGGTAAGAATATCTGCACCTGCATTTTTGAAAGCTTCGGCGTATTTCTCCGGCTCAAGAATCATGAGGTGTACATCGCAGATTTTTGTTGTTGCTTTTCTTATTTGCTCAATTACAGGAAGCCCGAAACTTATGTTAGGAACAAACCTTCCGTCCATTACATCTAAATGAAACCAATCTGCCTGGCTTTCATTTAGCATGTTACAATCTTCTTCTAATCGTAAAAAATTTGCGCTAAGCAGTGAAGGAGCAATAAGGTGCATACAAGAGTTTTGTCTAAGGGTTTACACGATAAAACTACAAGTAAGTTTTACAAATCAGAAAAGAATCTGAGATGTAGTTGACGCAGTAGGTGTAAGTTTCATGTAGCACTTAGCTGGTGATATCATCAGCATCTAATTTGGGCTTTTCATCTTCTTCGAGGGTTGTTCTTTTTGTGCCGTCTGCATTTTCAAATTGCTCTTTTTGTCCTACAGCATTATCAAGCGAGTCTTCTTCATTGCCTTTAAAAACTTCTTCTCTATCAGCTTGTTGTTGATTTTCATCAAGTTTTTTTAAAGTTCCTTCAGATGCACTGCTGTGGCTATGGCTTTCTTTGTTTTTGTATTCGTCACCTTCAAAAATCATGTCCTTACTCAGGTCGTTTGTAGTGCCGATTTGTTTTTTTTCTTCTTGTTGCATGGAAGGTTGTTTGTTTAATGATTGAAAAAACTATGCCCGTGAAAGGTTTCTTACTCACAACCTATTAAATAAATAGCGTTGCCAGAGGTTCAACATTTTTAGCTTAAACTTCAGCATTAAGTATAAAACAATAACTTCAGCTATATATTTTGAAATACTTTTAAAGTATGAAACTGATACCCCTGCTACTTATCTTCTTAATTTCTGTTTCTGTTAAAGCACAAGACACGAGCATCGCAAAAAAATACGTGCAAAGAACAGTATTTCTTTATGGGGGAAATTATATGCTTGATGGAGAAAGGTTACCAGCAAGCGGTTTAAAGGTTCTGTTGAATAAGTATTCAGAATCAAGAACAGAATACATTGCTGCTAAAAAATGGAAAACAGCGGCAAGGGTTTTAGTTTTCGGATCATTTGGGTTGAACATCTATGCACTATCCCTCTTAAGAGATAACAACTCAAACTATAAAGAATTCTTTATTGCCTCTTTAATTACTCAGTATATAAGCTTTCCAATAGGCAGACAAGGGAAAAAGCATTTTGATAAATCTGTGTGGCTGTACAATAAAAATGCCTTAGCTAATTAACATCAAAGGAGAGTAGCCTTAAATTATTTGTTTTATAGTGAATACGGTTTTCGAGCTTAGGGTTATCTAAAACAATTTCTTCTTCAAGAAATATCCACCGATAAGTACAGAGATAAAGATTGATAAAAACACCGGTATATAAAA
>DASVST010000437.1:0-2831 GCA_036387965.1 Segetibacter sp.
TGTTTCATAACTGTTCACAAACTCACTGCCATCACATTGCAATCTTTTCATGCCTTTAAAACCTAATGCATATTCGTAAGCGTCCATAGCTCTTGCTTCCTGTGCACTTACGCTTATGCCCCATTGATTATCCTGTACGAGATAAATTATGGGTAGTTGCTTAAGTACTGCAAATTGAAAGGCTTCACTTACTTCTCCCTCGGTAATACTATTATCTCCAAACGAACATATAACCACCGGCGCCTGTCCTTTTTCTCCCTTTATTAATAATGGTGAATTAGTTTGTTCGAGATATTGTATGCCTTGCGCAATACCTGTTGTAGGAATAGCCTGCATACCAGTAGCACTGCTCTGGTGAATGATACCAGGTTTGCTTTTATCGTTGCTGCTCGGATGACAATAATAAGAACGACCGCCACTAAACGGATCATCGGCTTTTGCAAGTAACTGCAACATTAACTCGTATGGCGTAAAGCCCGCTGATAACAAAATACTGTCGTCGCGATAATAAGGACTTACAAAATCGCAGGGCAGGAGTTGCAGCCCGGTAGCAATCTGGATAGCTTCGTGACCGCGTGAAGTTGAGTGTACGTATTTACATATTTGCCTGTTTGCCTCATAAGTATCTGCCAGTGTTTTAGCAGTTATCATCAGCCTGTAGGCGTTGAGCAAAAGTTCCTGTTTGATCATTAATTAAAACTGTTAGGCTGCAATACGTCTGCAATAAATGAGGTGCAAAAGTCCTAATATTCTTTGACTATCAGGAATAGAAAAACTAAATATAAATTGATGTTATTTTATCTCAACATTAAAAAGCCTTTCATTTTCAAGAAAGCCTTCCAGCATATCACCTACAACACACTCGCCAACACCAGCAGGTGTTCCGGTAAAAATGAGGTCGCCAATGTTTATTGAGAAGTAATTGGAAATATGAGAGACTATTTCATCAAATGAAAACAACATATCAGAAGAAAGTCCCTTTTGCTTTTCCTCCCCGTTGTTTTTCATGGAAAAATTAATTGGGCTTTTTAGAATTTCGGGAGTGATTTCTTTCCATGTACCAACAACTGCGGAGTTATCCCACGCCTTCGCTTTTTCCCAGGGCAAACCTTTTTTCTTGAGCTCTGCCTGTATATCCCGCGCAGTAAAGTCAAGCCCTACAGTAATAGCATTGTAATATTTTGATGCTTGTCTTTCGGGAATGTATTTGCCATTTTTACTGATGCGTAAAACCAACTCTGTTTCGTAGTGAAGCTCGTTACTAAACTCAGGATAATAAAAAGGTGTATGTGGTTGAAGCAACGCGTTCTTTGGCTTCATAAATATCACCGGCTCTTCAGGTACATCGTTACCAAGCTCTTTAGCATGGTCAACATAATTTCTGCCAACACAGAATATCTTCATAAAGTAGTTTTTAGAAATAATAAGTAAGTAATGATGCAGTCTGAACTATAAAGCACAGCTTACTGGTTTTGGATTACTTATTCTACTATTCCATTGGTATATATAACGTTAGATTCGGATAAAATTATATAAATTCAGAGTTATTAACCAGAGACATTGTTTTTTCTATACCAATTGCCGCCCAGCTTTCGATTACTTCTAAACATTTTTCAACCTTGATGTTTACAATTTTTTGTTCGTCCGATGTCCACCTGCCGAGTACAAAATCTACCTGCATTCCTTTTGGAAAGTCGTTTCCAATTCCAAATCTGAGCTTGGGGTATTTATCCGTACCAAGTATTGCCTGTATATCTTTTAGCCCGTTGTGACCTGCATCACTGCCCGCTGATCTTAATCGTAATTTCGATAAAGGCAAAGCAAGATCATCAACAATTGTCAGTGTGTTTTCAATCTCTACTTTTTCTTTATCCATCCAGTATTTGAAGGCCCTGCCACTCAGGTTCATATATGTTGTCGGCTTAATGCAAATAAATAATTTTCCTTTCCATTTTACCTCAGCAACTTCAGCAAGCCTATCGTTTCTATAAAATGCTCCATGTTTAAAAGCAAACGCAGAAACCACATCAAACCCAATGTTGTGTCTTGTGTGTGCATATTCTTGTCCAATGTTTCCTAAACCAACCAATAAAAACTTATTCATAATGTGCAAAAATAGCAGAAGCATTAACAACAATAATACATTCGGCTATTCTTATTGCAGATTTGAATGGCTAAATTTGTTTTGTTCAAGATAATATATATATCATTACTAACATATACTTGTGACTATAGTAAAAAGCTTTTGGAAGAGAATTTTCAACCTGGGCATTACAGACGATTTAAGCGGAGAAGAAAAGAAGAAAACACGGTTGCTTAATATAGTTGCACTCGCAGGATTTCCTATTTGCATAACATTTCTTATCATAAACATTTTTCAGGAACGACCTCTTCTGGTTATAATAAACTTATTACTTGCTTTAGGGTGTCTAACGATCTTATTCATCAATAAAGAAAAGAAATACTTACTCGGTAGATTTTTCCTGAGCATAATGAGCATGATCGTTTTTTCTGTAGCTGCTCTCTATTATCATAATGGTGCTGAATACTTCCTGATATTAAATATAGTAGCCACTGTTATTCTCTTTAAGAAGAGCGCTTACATATTATCACTGTCAACAGCCAACGCAATACTTTTCCTGGTAATAAAATTTCTTCAACCTTATGAATACTCAAATGAGGTTGTGTCGCAAACACGAGTATTATTTAATATCGGGTGGACGCTTTTATTTATCATCATGGCTTTGCATTATTATAAAACAGAGCACCTCTCCTACCATGCGCAAATTGAAAATACCAACGAGCAATTAAAGGAACAGCAAAAACAATTA
>DASVST010000438.1:0-18399 GCA_036387965.1 Segetibacter sp.
GCAAACTTGTCTACCAATGCACCAAGTGATGCCCCTGTTGTTTTAGCAAAAGGTACAGGTAAAGCAATAGCAATGACTGTTGATTGCAATAGCCGTTATGTGTTTGCAGATCCCTACAAGGGAGCGATGATCGCTGTTGCAGAAGCAGCAAGGAATATAGTTTGTAGTGGTGGCGAGCCTTTAGGTGTAACCAACTGTTTAAACTTCGGTAATCCCTTCGACCCTGAAGTTTACTATCAATTTGTACACGCTATAAAAGGAATGGGTGAAGCATGTAAAAAGTTTGACACTCCGGTTACAGGAGGAAATGTGAGCTTCTACAACCAGAATCCTGATGGTGCCGTTTATCCAACACCAACAATCGGTATGGTTGGTTTATTAGAAGATCCCGCTAATAAAATGACACTTGATTTTAAGCAGGCAGGTGATGTAATTTATCTTATAGGCTCAAGCAAAAATGATATCAACTGCTCTGAATACCTGCACAAGATATTGGGTGTTGAGTATTCGCCTGCACCCTATTTTGATCTTGATGAAGAATACAATCTTCACAGACTTATCGAAAAACTTATTCAGCTTAAGCTGGTACAAAGCATTCACGATATAAGTGAAGGTGGTTTGATAACTGCTCTGTTAGAAAGTAGCTTCAATAGGTTATTAGGCTTCGATGTACAGCAGTCAGCAAATCATTTGCGAAAGGATGCTTACTGGTTTGGTGAAGCACAGGGAAGGGTAGTAGTTTCATGTACATTAAAAAATGCAGAACAGTTATTAACTGAGCTCAAGGAGAGCAATATTCCTTACGAGTATCTAGGTATCGTTACAGAGTGTAGCATTGATATGGAAGGAGAATATTGGGGACATATTGAGGAATGGAAAGAGTTGTACGATACTGCTATTGAAAGAACGTTAGGCGCTAAAATTTCAGAAGAAGTAACAGATAAAATTGTAAAGGATAAACAGGAAGTAAGAAAAGAAGCAGTAAAGTTTAAAGGAGAAGTTTAAGTTCATATCATGATTGAAGACAATCATATACAATCTATTCAAACTAACTTATCAGCTGTAAACAACAGCAGACTCATTGTTGTTACCGGAGCCGCGGGGTTTATTGGAAGCTGTATGGTTCAGTACCTTAATGAATGCGGTTATGAAAACCTGGTTCTGGTAGATGATTTTGGAGTTGAGGAAAAAAGAAAAAACTGGGAAGGAAAGCAGTTTGAAGAAATAGTTGAGCGATACAATTTTTTCAATTGGTTACAAACAAATGAAAGGAAGATCAACTTTGTAATTCATCTCGGCGCACGAACTGATACAACCGAGTTTGACTATGCAGTCCATGAGGAACTAAACGTTCAGTATTCAAAAGATGTATGGGAGTACTGTACAAAGCATGAGGTTCCATTAATTTATGCATCTTCTGCAGCTACTTACGGAGCAGGTGAATTGGGTTATGATGATGACCACAATGTTGTAGAAAAACTCCAACCACTAAATCCATACGGCATCAGCAAAAATGAATTTGATAAGTGGGCACTTAATGAAAAAAAGCATCCACCATTTTGGGCAGGCTTAAAGTTCTTTAATGTTTACGGACCTAATGAAGCTCATAAAAAAAGAATGGCAAGTGTAATTTTTCACTCCTTCAACCAAATAAAAAAAGAAGGTGCGGTAAAATTATTCAAAAGCTATAAAGAAGGTTACGATCATGGCGAGCAGCTAAGGGATTTCGTTTATGTAAAAGATGTCGTGAAAGTTATTCTGTGGATGATGAAAAATATTCCACCTCCGCAACTATCAGAAAAGGTTGAAGTGGATTTAGAGAACGTTCAGTTAAAAGAAGAAAAACTAATTCTTAATGATGGTGGTGGTGAGGTGGTAAGTCATAGTAAACTCATTTCAGGCTTGTATAATTTAGGTACAGGTAATGCAAGAACATTTAATGAACTGGTATCTGCAACTTTTCACGCTTTGGATCTTCAGCCTAATATTCAGTATATAGAAATGCCTGATGATATAAAAGACAAATACCAATACTATACCGAAGCAAACATTACTAAACTAAGGTTGGTTGGTTATCAGGAACAATTTTACTCGTTGGAAGATGGCATTTCCGATTATTTAAGAAATTATTTAACTGCTAATAAAATGTACTAGCAGTAATATCTGTATCATGAACTACAAAATAGCAATAATAGGCGGCGGTAACCTTGGTACAGCAATAGCTGAAGGTTTAATAAGCAGCGGCTTTATCAATCCTCAGCAAATCATGATCACAAGGCGCAACGTCGGCAATTTGAAGAGTCTTCAGGATAAAGATGTTTTGGTAAGTACCGATAATAAACAGGCAGTTGACTTTGCAGATGTAATTATTGTAGCAGTAAAACCTTTTCAAATAAAAGAAGTTCTTGAGTCTTTGAATGGCTCATTTGATGTTACCAGGCACATACTTGTTTCTGTCGTTACCGGGGTATCAATAAATGAGATTTCATCTATTGTTCCAGATCAGTTACCTGTATTTCGGGCAATGCCAAATACAGCTATAGCAATACAACAAAGCATGACTTGTATTTGCAGTCAAGATGCAACAACAGAACAGGCGCAGTTCGTATCGAACATGTTTAATCAATTAGGCAAGTCAGTTATCATTGATGAAAAACTAATGGATTCTGCAACCGTATTAGGAGCATGTGGTACAGCTTACGCAATGCGATACATAAGAGCAAACATACAGGGCGGTATAGAAATAGGCTTTGATGCGGCAACGGCTTCAACAATTGCAGCGCAAACTGTAAAAGGCGCAGCGGAATTACTACTTCAACGCCACACTCACCCCGAACAAGAAATTGATAAAGTAACCACACCAAAAGGTTGTACAATAGCAGGTCTAAACGAGATGGAGCATATGGGTTTCAGCTCATCTTTAATAAAAGGAATTACTGCGAGTTATAAAAAGATTACAAGCGATATGTAATTACCTGCCTTTCTCCTCGAAAAGATTATGTACATCAAAGGGATCTTTTCGTCTTGAAGACCACATTTTAGAGGGACAACTTCCTTATATTAGTATTTATCAATATACCGAATTCATTTATTGAATCGTTAAGAAATGCAGGGATTTTTTTGAGCCAAAATATTGCTGTAGGTTTGCATGACCTCCGAGATTATCGACGTAGTTATCTCCATTTAAGGTCGATGTTTTCAAACATATAAGTTTCTGTTTCTTATTTACACCCTAACCCGAACATGGGAATGAATAGTGTGTGATTTATAACCTTAAAGGAGGGACAGAAAAGTTGATAGTGTGGGCTTCTTTGATAACGAGTAATTAATAAAAAATCTTAACCATAATACAATGGCCAAATTCATTTTTGTTACCGGTGGAGTAACGAGCAGTTTAGGAAAGGGCATCATTGCTGCATCGCTGGCGAAGCTATTGCAGGCAAGAGGTTTAAGAACAACAATTCAAAAGTTTGACCCTTATATAAATGTTGATCCCGGCACATTGAATCCATACGAGCACGGCGAGTGTTATGTAACAGAAGATGGTGCCGAGACAGATTTAGACCTCGGTCACTACGAACGGTTCTTAAGTACTTATACATCGCAGGCGAACAATGTTACTACAGGTCGTATTTATCAAACTGTCATCAATAAAGAAAGAGAAGGCGCTTACCTTGGTAAAACGGTACAGGTAGTACCGCATATTACTGATGAAATAAAGCGCCGGATGCTTATGTTGGGCAAGGATGATAAATATGATGTAGTGCTTACAGAGATTGGTGGTACCGTTGGTGATATTGAAAGCCTTCCATTTGTAGAAGCTGTCCGTCAGCTTCAATGGGAGTTGCCCGAAGAAGATTGCCTTGTTGTACACTTAACGTTAATACCGTATTTAAAAGCAGCTAAAGAACTTAAAACAAAGCCAACGCAACATAGTGTAAAGCTATTAAGTGAAAATGGTGTGCACCCTGATATTCTTGTTTGCCGTACAGAAGAGCCTTTGAACAATGATCTGAAAAGAAAAATTGCCCAGTTCTGTAATGTGAAAACTGAAGCAGTAATAGAAGCAATGGATGCATCAACTATTTATGAAGTTCCGTTGTTGATGATGCGTGAAAAGCTTGATTTGATTTGCCTCAAAAAAATGAACATCACTAATTACCACGAGCCCGAATTGACGAAGTGGAAGGGTTTCTTAGATAAGTTGAAATATCCAAAGAGTAAAGTTACAATTGGTTTAATAGGAAAGTATATTGAGTTGCAGGATGCATACAAATCAATCCTAGAAAGCTTTATTCATGCAGGCGCAATGAACGAGTGTAAAGTGCAGGTAGTAAATGTGCATAGCGAGTTTATTACACCTGAAAATGTTGCAGAGAAACTTGCAGGACTTGATGGACTTTTAGTTGCTCCTGGCTTTGGGCATCGGGGTATTGAAGGCAAGATAACCGCTGTACAATATGCACGTGAGAGCAACTTGCCATTTTTTGGAATATGCCTTGGAATGCAAATGGCTGTGATCGAGTTTGGAAGAAATGTTCTTGGTCTTGCTGATGCACATAGCACAGAAATGGACGAGAGAACACCATTCCCGGTTATCAATATGATGGAAGAGCAAAAGAAGATTAAAATGATGGGTGGAACGATGCGTTTAGGTGCTTATCCATGTGAAATAAAAGAAGGCTCGTTAGCTCACCAGGTTTATGGCTCAACAAACATCAGTGAAAGGCATCGTCACCGATTCGAATTTAATAATGACTATTTAGAACAATATGAGCAGGCAGGAATGTGTGCAAGTGGAGTAAACCCCGATACAGCTTTGGTGGAAATAGTAGAATTAAAAAATCATCCGTTTTTTATAGGCGTTCAGTATCACCCGGAATTAAAAAGCTCGGTAGAAAGTCCTGCACCATTGTTTGTGCATTTTATAGCTGCAGCTAAAAAATATAATGAAGAGATAGGAACAATAAAAAAGCCTTTAAGGCAAAGTGAAATGGCCTAGAGCTGATAAGGATATAAAAAAAAAGTGGAAGTCAACCTTCCACTTTTTTGCTTATGTAACTCTTTATTAATTCTCCTGCTTGGTGAGAAAATCCTTTTTCATTTGCTCCCAAAAGCCATCAAAAGTATCAGATTTATTGCCTGTCCATTTAGATAAACGTGTTCTCATTTTATCTTGCCTGTCTGAAGCGGTAGATTCAAAGAAGTGCCTTAAAAAAGCTTCATCATTTTCCTTAGCAAGCTGGTTATATAATTCTTTCAAATCCTTTTCTTTGAGTTGATTGCTTTGTGCAATTTCCTTTTCCATCTCTTCGCGCAGCTTTACTTTTTCATCATAAGTGCCTGATGGCAACAGTGTTTTTGCAAGTACCGGCATCAATTCAATCAACATTAGAATAACTATGATTAAGTAATAGCGTGTTTGTAAAGCGGTGTTACTTTTTACAAGATTACTTAAAGCTTCTATGCGTGTAAGAAATCCATTATTCAAAAATCCACTGAATACTTCATTCTCTTTTTTAATTGAAGCATCTATAACTGCAAGGTTGCTATCAATTGCTTTTATATCGGGCTGAAGCCGGCTGGCTAACATCTTATGTTCTTCATCAAGCTTTAAATATTCTGCTTGTTTAGCCTTAGCAATGTTGTGGATACCAACTTTTCCGCTTCCGCCTGTTCCGTCTATCTCGGCAACATAAGCCTGGCGTGTTGTCGATACTTCATTATACTTAGTGTCTAATTCAGACTGAAGTGCAGTTTTCTTTTGGTTAAGTTCAAGCTTCTGAGGATTGTATAAAGAATCAAGTTCGGACTGCTTTGCACGTTTTCTCTTTTCATTGTCAAGTGATGCCTGTAGTTTTATTTCTTTATCAAACATATACAGCACAGCAGGCTGAGCCATAAAAGTTCCAAGTGTGATAGCAAGAATACTTCTTAATAAAAGCGGAGCAGTCTTAGTTTTATTGAACTTATTGATTCCTTTTATTAAAGCTCTATCGATAGTAAGAATAATAAAACCCATGAACAATCCAAGAGCAGATGATAGAAACCAATCGTTGGTTATGGTGCTCCAGAAATAGGTCCACGCTAATGTGGCAAAAGCCCATGTACCTAAAACTGTCGTACCAATTATGCGGTAGCGGTTTCTATCGACAACACAATCAACCAGCAACTCTTTTTCTGCAGTACTCAGCCACCATAAAAATTTGTCCCATTTACTGGGTTCATAATTTTCCCGTTGAGAAAGAGACGTAATACTTTCACTCATGCTTAATGATTAAATAGTAAACAATAAATTGTTGAAGTAAGAATCGCCTTGTTGAAGTTGATGTAATAAAGAAACGTGTATTTAATAATATATTTAAAAAACTCAACCCTTTTATATCATTTTTAACTGTTTACACTTACCTGTTATTTATGATGAATAGCTTGTAAACACAGCCTACAATTACATCGAATGCAGTTATCGCAAATCCGTACCTTTGCCGCTCAATTTTTTACTGCTTTATGAAGACAGACAAGAATACGGTCATTGGTTTTGTGCTGCTAGGTCTTTTATTTTTTGGTTATTTCTGGTTTACCAGTCAACAACAACAAGCTCTACTTAAAGAACAAACGCGAATAGCAGATTCAATTGCTAAAGTGAAAGCTGCAACGGCTCCACGTGTAGATACATTAGCTGCAAAAGCAGATTCTATAAGAAGAGACTCATTAGGTCAGGTTGCTGCCGCAGGAAATTTTCAAACTGCTGCTACAGGTTCTGAACAACTAACAGAAGTTGAAAATGAATTGATGATAGTTAGTTTTACTAACAAAGGCGCTCAGCCTAAAAGTATCACACTTAAGAAATATAAATCTGCCGATAGCAGCCTTGTTGTGATGGCAGGTTCGTCTTTTGATAATCTATCTTATACAATCAATACTGCTCCTAATCAATCAGCATCAACAGGTACATTGTTTTTTAATCCTGCTACGGTTACCAAAAGTGCTGATGGCAGCCAGGTTGTTTCTTTTGTTTTGTCATCTGCTGATGGTCAAAGTATCACACATCAATACATTATAAGAGTAAAGGATTATATGATGGATTGGAATATAGTGTTGAATGGAACGGATAGATTACTCACCAATAATGCTCTAAATATCGAATGGAAGGTTCGTGCTGGTCAGCACCAAAGTGACGTAAGATATGAGAGGCAGCAGGCCCGACTATGTTTCAATCAAAACAATGATTATGATTTTGAAACATTGCCTAAAACTAAAACATTTGAAGAGCCTGTGAAATGGCTTACTGTTAAGCAACAATTTTTCAATTCAACTTTAATAGCAAAGAATAACTTCACTTCAGGAGATGTAAATCTTTCTGTTCCTGATGACACTTCAAGTATAGTAACTACTTCAGTAGCTAATATGAAGGTGAAACTTCCTTCAGCAGCTTCTGCTACACTTCCTTTTCAATTATATTATGGCCCAAATGAATATAATATTCTGAAGAAATACGACATGCAGATGGAAAGCATTGTTGATCTTGGCTCAGGTATTTTCTCTTTTGTAAAATACATTAACCGGTATATTATTATGCCTGTGTTCGATTTCTTTGCAGGCTTTATAAGCAACTATGGTTGGGTGATTGCTTTGTTAACATTGTTCATTCGTGTCATCACTTCACCATTAACGTATAGCAGTTACTTAAGTGGTGCTAAAATGAAGGTGTTACGTCCTGAATTAGATGAGTTGAAAAAGAAACTTGGTGATGATCAACAGGCATATGCAATGCAGCAGATGAAACTATTCAGAGAAGCCGGTGTAAACCCTCTTGGCGGTTGTATACCAGCATTATTGCAGATACCTATATTTTTTGCACTGTTTAGTTTTTTTAATTCAGAGATCTCTTTGCGTGGGCAAAACTTTCTTTGGGCTGATGATTTATCATCTTATGATGTTATAGCACGCCTGCCATTTTCCATCCCCGCATTTGGAGATCATATAAGTTTATTTACACTTACAGCCGTTGCTACCAGTTTTCTTATTTCTATATACAATGTGAGCATGACACCAGATCAAAACAATCCTGTTTTGAAGTACATGCCTTACATCTTTCCTTTTGTTTTACTTTTTGTTTTCAATAGTTTGCCTTCTGCATTAACGTGGTATTATACGGTTTCAAACCTAATAACATTAATACTTCAGTTCATTATTCAGAAGTATATTATTGATCATGATAAGATCTTAGCAAAAATGGCTGAGATAAGAAAGAAGCCAAAAACAAAAACAAAGTGGCAGTTAAAGTATGATCAGATGATGGAGTCGCAGAAGAAAGTACAGGAGTTAAAACAACGCACTGGTAAAAAATAAATGTTAACATAAAGCCTTAAATAAGAGCCTGTGTTAATAGCACAGGCTTTTTCATTAGTTTGGCATAGAATTACAGTATATTAAAAAAGCAAAAATGAAAAATTTTACATTAATATTCTTCCTCTTATTATCACTACAGGTTTTAGCACAACCTGCTAAGGTTATTTCTGAATGTACTGTGATTTACGAGTTATCTGTTGAGGAAGCAAAAGATCCTGAACTGAAAAGGTCAATGAATGGTGCTACAAAGACACTATATATAAAAGGTACTAAAGTAAGGAGTGACTTGACAAGTAGCAATTATACTCAAACCACTTTTTCAGATTCAAAGACAGACTCAACGGTTGTTTTAAGAGAGCTTGGAAAGGCAAAATATATGAGCTACCTGTCTCAGCAGAAAAAAGCTGAACAAAATAAAAAGTTTGATGGAGTCATCTTTAATAAAACAGGCGAAACAAAAACTATTCTGGGATATGAATGTACTAAAGTAGTTGCCAAATTAAAAGATGGATCTACATATAATGTGTATTATGCAGCTTCTATAGCACCATCTCATAACGAGTATGAATACCAGTTCAAGGACATTCCTGGCTTTGTATTAGAATATGAAACTGAATCTGAATCTGAAGATGGAAAAATGAAGATAAAGTATACGGCTACGAAAATTTCTTTAACGCCTGTTCCTGCATCAAAGTTTGACTTACCTAAAAGTGGGTATAGAATTCTATAAAAAATTACTGGATAGATGAAGCAGAAGGTGCTTTGAATGCAGCAACTTTTACCTTATGTTTATAAGGATAGATATAAGTTGTATTACCTTTTTCGTAACGCATCATGTTATTGTAAGTAATGCCGGTTGCATCCTTTTGCTGGCTCATTATTTGCGTTCCTTTATACTGGAAACCTGCTCTTAACGAATATGGAGAAGCTTTCTTGTAAAAGTTCTTATTAAAATTTTTCAGTGAATATTTGTTCTTTGAACTTTCACCAATAGTACCTGTAAAAGAAGCAATAGCAATCTGTGTAACACATGCAAGTAGCAATGCTATCACGAACTTTCTTCTTTTTATGATGTTTATTAGTTTCATAATCGTATACAAATTTAAGAACAGTTTTGATATTTAACAACTTTTTATTCTATATAAACGCAATTTTTTATAAAATGTTTCATGAAAGTTTGTTTTTTTTATTTAGAAGCCTAACTTTCAATAACAATAATCAAGATGAGAGACAATTCATACCAGGAAGACAGGGAGGAAATGCGGGAATTACTAAGGCAATTTGAGAATTTAAAGATCGGCAGACAGCATTCATTCCTTGAAGAAGACGCTTTTGAGAGGATTATAGACTATTACGATGAAAAGGATGAATTGGCTAAAGCAATGCAGGCTGCCGATATTGGAATAGAGCAATTTCCGTTTTCAGCGGTTCTTATGATAAAAAAAGCTGATCTGTTGCTTGCTGCACGTAAATACAACGAAGCATTAGAAATATTAGAAAAAGCCGAACTTTTCGATAGCAATGATATCAATTTGTTTATTTTAAAAACAGATGCTTACCTGGCGCTTGACCAGCAATTGAAAGCTGTTGAACTTTTAGAAGCAGCATTAATGCAATTTGAGGGTGATGAGCGTATTGAGCTTCTGTTTGAGTTAGCCGATGTTTACGATGACTACGAAGAGTTTGATAAAGTGTTCGATTGCCTGAAAGTGATTCTTGAAGATGATCCTACAAATGAAGAAGCACTCTACAAAATCTGCTTCTGGACAGATTTTACCGGCAGAAATGAAGAAAGCATTCGCCTACATTTATCTATAATTGATGAATATCCTTTTAGTGAATTAGCTTGGTTTAACCTTGGCGCTGCTTACCAGGGCTTAAAGCTTTACGAAAAAGCTATTGATGCTTATTTGTATGCTGTGGCTATTGATGAAAAATTTGATTATGCATACCGTAATATGGGAGATGCATATTTAAGAATGCGCAAGTTTAAAGAAGCAATAGAAGTACTTGAGAAAGTATTGGAACTATCAAGACCGGAAGATGTGATTTATGAAGCTATTGGGCATTGTTATCATAAAGTTGGAAATTTTGCACAGGCTCGTTTTAATTATAGAAAGGCTTCACATCTTAACCCTGACGATAGTAAGCTATATTACAAAATGGCTCTTACGTATATCAATGAAGAGCAGTGGAGCAGCGCAATAAAGCAATTAGAGAGTGCAATGCAAATGCAAAAGCTTCCGGAGTATAATCTTGCAATGGGCGAGTGCAGAATGCAGTTGAATCAATACAAAGAAGCCATCCAATATTTTGGTAATGTAGTTAGAACAAGACCTAAAAGTGTTGCGGGTTGGGAAGCTTTGGTTCGCTGTTTATATACTGCCGGGTATTACGAAGAAGCACTCGAGCAAACTATTGCAGCTTTGAAAAACACAGACGGTAAAACATTATTCATCTATTACTTCAGCGCTTGTTTGTTCGCTTTGAAAAAGACGAAGGAAGCCATCTTACACTTAGAAAAGGCATTACAAGTTTCGCCAAGGCAACTCAAAAAGTTCATTGCACTTAATCCTGCTGTTTTGCAAAACTCTCAGGTTGTAGATGTAATTGCGAAATACAAGAAGAACAAAAACAAGTAAGAATATACACTATAATAAAAGAGGCTATCACATTGATAGCCTCTTTCGTTTTATGGATAAAAAAATAATCTTAGTAGCCGAACAATTCAGTGAGTCCGATCTTTTTTACATCACCATACTTCTTAAGATCATCAAGGTTAACTTTCTTATCAGAAGCAACAATACAATAAGTGTAAGGTTGTTTAGCTAATGAGTTTTGGTGATAGTTATAAAGATCATCAACAGTAAGTTTGCTGTATGCTTCATAGACATCCTTTCTATAGTCGGTAGTTAGACCTTTCTTTTTAGCATTGATGTAACTGTAGATAATTGCATCTTTAGTTATTCTTTCTGTCTCAAGATCTTTTACAACACTCTTTCTTGAGTTTAAGAAACTCTGCTCTGTTTTAGGTAGATCATTCAGCAGTTCATTCATTCCCGCGACAGCTTCATTTATTTTATCTGCCTGGGTTCCTACATAAGCAACAACTGCATATGGATCTTCTTTTTTGCTGGGAGTTTGTACTACTGCCCACGTAGAATATGCCAACGCTTTTGATTCACGAATAGTTTGAAAAACGATTGTACCCATTCCGCCACCACCAAAGTAGCCGTTGAATAAGTTAACTAATGCTTCTTGTTTCGGATCATAAGCATTCAGGTTTCTCACCCAGTAAATCTCTGCCTGTACAGCATCGTAATCTGCAAACAACACCTGGTTTTTATCCTGTTTTGTCCTTGTGAAAGTTACACCTGCAGGATTTGCCGTCCAACCCGATGGAAGTTTATGAAGCCCCTGCAGACTTGCAGTTAACGTATTTAAAGGCTTCGGTCCATAGTACAAAACAGTATGCTTAAAGTTTGATAATGAATGAAGCATATTTGTAAGATCTTCAGCCTTTAAGTTTTTTATCTCCTCATCCGTTAATGTATAATTATACGGATTAACAGCACCATAAGTAGCATAGCTTCTTAAAGCACCGGAGATAGCTGCCTTATTTAATTTATTGTTTGCTCTTGATCTTTGTAACCGACTTTTTAAACCTGCAAGAGCAGTTTCATCAGGCTTACAATTCTCAATTAGGTGTTCAAACAACACCACAGCTTTATCGAAGTTTTCTTCAAGTCCGCTAATAACAACAGTAGTTTCTTCATTACCGGTATTTACATTGAAGCTGCATGCAAGATTGTAAAACTGCTTACTTATTTCTTCTGAAGTATACTTATCAGTGCCCAAAAACTGAAGGTATTGAGTCGCTAATCCAAGTGTTTTGCTGTTCCAGCTACCCATATCAAAACGATATTGAAGCCTGAACAATCCATTCTCTTTATTTTGTACGTAAAGCACATCAGCATTACCCAATTTACCTTTCTGTATATCTTTTGAATAATCCAACCATAAAGGTTTCAAAGGTGATAAGGGAGTTTCCGTAATTGACTTTACAAAGGCAGATGTCTTGCCTGCATTTGTTTCTACAGGAGTAATTGTAGGTTTATCAACTTTGGTAATGCTTTTATCTTCACCCTTTCTTTTATATAGTATCACATAGTTGTTATCGGTAAAGAACCGGTTTACAAAATCTACAATTTCTTTCTTTGTCACTTTGCTCATCTCGTCCAGAGAACCAACTTCTTCATGCCATTTCGTTGCCCTGTTTTTTATAAACTCATCTGCTATGTTTTCAGCACGGGCAGTATTGTTTTCAAGACTTTGTAACCTGCCAAGTTTATAGTTAGCAACAATAGCTTTTATAAGACTTTCATCAAAGTTTCCCTTCTTTAAAATATTAACCTGCTCCAATAACAAGTCTCTCACTTCTTCCAATGTTTGACCCTGTTTAGGTGAAGCACCAAGGAAGAAAATTCCACCATCTTTAAACTCCCAGAAGGAAGCACTGGCACCTTGTGTTTTTTGTTGTTTGTTTAAATTCAGATCAAGCAAACCCGCTTTGCCATTTGTTAGAATAGAAGACACCAGGCTTGTCAACATCGCATCTCTCGTATTGCTTGGAGCCCCACGATATAGGATTCTCATGCTCTCTGCTGTTGGTCCCCAAACCTCTTTTACAATTGGTCCTTCGATAGGTCTTTCTTTTGGACCTTTATATTCTTCAACAGGTTTAGGCTTCATGTATGCAAATTTTTGATCGATCATCTTCACCAACTGATCGGGTTCAAAATCACCGGACATTATAACAGCCATGTTATTAGGAACATAGTATTTGTAATAATATTCTCTTATAGCTTTTATAGATGGATTTTTTAGATGCTCAACTGTACCGATAGTGGTTTGTACACCATAATTATGTGTAGGAAAAACGTTGGTAAACATTGCTTCCTGCATCTTAATTCCATCATTGTCAAAACCACGATTTTTTTCCTCGTATACAGCCTCGAGTTCTGTATGAAAAATTCTTAAGATAGGATTACGAAAACGCTCTGCCTGTACTGTTAGAAATTTGTCAAGTGCATTTGCTGGTACGTCTTCATTATAAATAGTACTCTCAACAAAAGTTCCTGCATTTGTATTTTGAGATCCTAAAGCAGCCATCATTCTGTCATATTCGCCGGCTATTGCAAACTTTGCGGCTTCGCCAGATACTTTATCGATCTCCTTGTAAATTTCTTTACGCTTTGCTTCGTCTTTTGTTGAATTGTATTGTTCATAGAGATTATCGATCTTATCAAGCAAAGGCTTTTCCTTAGCCCAATCAAGAGAACCGTACTTATCGGTACCCTTAAATAAAAGATGCTCTAAATAATGAGCTAAACCTGTATGATCTTTTGGATCGTTGTTACTACCGGTTCTCACAGCAATTCTTGACACAACTCTTGGTTCTTTTTTGTTTTGGGTTAGGATTACAGTTAATCCATTTTTTAAGGTGTAAAACCGGGCTCCCATCGGGTCACCGTTTACGTATTGATAAGTGTAACCACCGGAAGACGCCTGCTTCCATTCATACTTCTGCGCATTTATAGACAGAATATTTATAGCCAATAATGCAAATAAGAGTAGCCTTTTAAGCTTCATACAATTTAATTTTTTTTGGGATTTTTTAGTTCTGCAATGTGCAAGTGTAGGGCTAAAAATATCAATTTGCTGATTATGAAAAGCCTTTAGCTATGTTAAACGGTATATGTCAAGTACCGGTGGTGCATCTTAATCATTTTTTAAGTTGGAGACTTTACCTGCACCATTCTTAAACAATCGTCTAATTGATTTTAACCCTGAAAATGTGAGCTTTGTCATTTTGAAATGCAATACCTACTTTTGCCACTCAAATTTTAGAAGTATGGCAACAACTGCAGACATTAGCAGAGGTATGATATTAAAGCTTGACAATAGTTTATACACTGTTGTTGAATTTGGACAAAATAAAACAGCACGTGCTGCTGCAAAGTTTTGGGCAAAACTAAAGGGGCTAGATAATAACCGCTCAATTGAGCATACATGGAACAGTGGCGATACGGTATACCCGGTTCGTGTAGAAAAAAAGGCTTACCAGTTTTTATATAAAGATGAAAGCGGTTATAATTTTATGGATAATGAAACCTTTGAGCAGATTTCTTTAGCCGAAACTATGATCGACGCACCCCAGTTTTTAAAAGATGGTCAGGAAGTACAGGTAGCAATAAATACTGAAACCGAATTACCAATGAGCGTTGAACTGCCTGATAAGATAGTACAGCGTGTAACGTATAGCGAGCATGGTGTAAAAGGCGATACAGCTACAAGAACATTAAAACCTGCTACGGTAGAAAGCGGTGCTACAGTTATGGTTCCTTTGTTTGTTAATGAGGGAGAATTGATCCGGATTAATTCGAAATCTGGTGAATATGTTGAAAGGGTAAAAGAACAATAAACGATACTTGAAGAGCAACCTACGGGTTGCTTTTTTATTGCTTCTTTATGTTTATTTCTCTTCTTTTTTGACGTAGGATGAAATCAACATTCAATGTTTCATTATTAACCAAGTCAACATTTCTCACAGGGTCAATAGCTTTATAGGTTTCATCTATCGCATTCTGATTAACAGAGATTATATATTCATCCTCAGGCACATCTAAGAAATAGCTTCCGTCTGCTGCTGTTAATGTGGAGTAAGTCGTTCCCTCTTTACCTACTAACTTAATTCTTATGTTTTCCACAGCCATTTGCAGATCGCTTTTAGCATCTTTATCCAATATCATTCTTCCGGTAACAGATCTTCCTTTTTTGAAAGCTATGAATATAGTTTTAGCACCGTCTAACTTTATTGTTTGTTTTAATCCTGAAACAGGGATCCAGCCTTTACTGTTAATTGCAAAACTAAAATCTGCAACAATTTGTTTTGATGTTACATTTTGAAGTTGAACCTGTCCGGAAGCATTGGTTTCAACAAGTACATCATTCAGGAAAATCCTGGCGTTTGCAACAGGTTCATCATCTGCATCTTTAATGTTGTTTTTATTTTCATCCTTGAAAAGAACAAGCTTAAGATCTTTATACCCGCTTTTCTTATAAACCGGTACATTGAAGTTCTTACGTAAGAAGAGATTTACAATTGTATTATTTCGCTTGCTAAACTCAATGTTTGTGTTTAAGCCTGCGCCTATTCCATCTTTCTGACTTTGCCAGTATACATTATTCGAAAGAAAAGTCTGTGCTTCATTGTACGGTTGAGCATATGAGAATGACAACTGGTTTCTGATCGATAAATTCAGCTTTTCAATATTGAAGTTATAATTAGGAGAAACCTGGAGCCTCATCATACTCTTTTTCTGTAACAGGTAGTTTTTGATATCATAATAGAAGTAAGGCCCCACATCAAACCTACTGAACAAGCCGAAGTTTTCTTTTTGTATAGAAAGAATATTATACATTGAAAAGATGCTTCCAGCATCTTTATTGCCGGGTATAGTTATCCTGCCAACATTATTGATCAACGAACCTTGCCACTTGCCAAAGCTTACTGATAATTGAGATGTTACTTTTGCCATTGATGCAGTAAATGCTGTAGTGCTATCTTGCTTTTGTGTATAGAGTCCTGGTAAAATTGCGATATTTATTTTTTTAGAATTGTAGTTGATTTTTGCACTCACATCAGTATTCGAGTAATTAAAATAATGGTGCATTGTTGAGTCAATGTTTACAGAAGGTGTATGTTTATTCATTTCAACATAAGATCCAATGCTGAACTTTTTAAACTGGTATCTTATATCATGAAAATACTGAGCAAACCCTTTGTTTATACCAGGGAAGAATTTCGAGTTTTGCAGGTACTTTGCGCTCATCAATAAATTACCTTCATTTTTTTCTGCATAGAACCCCATTGTAGTAGAGTAATAGGTGGAATCAAAATCAGATCTGGAATAATCCTCTACGCCTATACCTCCTTCAACACCAACCGCAAACTTTTTCGTCACATTAATTTGCAACTTGTTTTGTAAGATGTAGCTTTTTTGTTTTGCAGCATTATCGAAGTTTGCAAAGCTGCTCGTAGAATGAGATAATGATTTAGTGAGAGGAAGTTTTGTCTTGAAACTAAATTGATCAACATTAGATAAACGACTTTTAACATAGGCTAACTCAACGGATTTATCTTTAGCAGGAATATATTTTATTCTTGCTCCATTGCCATTCATTATAAAATTCTCATAATCCATTATGGTGCCCGCAGTTACTTCTAAATGCTGACTTTTATATTCTAATGTTTGGATACCGGTATTTAAATAGTAGTTTTTATGATAGCTTCCTGACTGGTAAGTAACATTCACTTCCTTTTTATCGTCCTGGAATATCTTTCCTTGAACCCTTGCAAAATAAACAGGGTTTTGACTTCCAACGTTTAATGCATTAACTTCTGCTGTTAAAGGCATTCTTTGCCAGCGATCACTATTCTCAACAAATGAATTATCTACTTTAGAAAATTTCTGAACGATCATTCTTTTATCACCATCGCCATTTTCCACAAAAATTGTAATGTCGTTAGTTGAGAGCTTAGCTAACTCTGCAGGCGATAACATTATCTTTATTTCCTGGAGTTTCGTTTCTGCAGGTTGAAGCGTAAGAGCAAATTTATCTTTACCAATATTTAGAGGAAGATCGGTTTTTATTGAAAATTTAAAAGTGCTTTTAATGTTTCCATTGTTTTGCAGTCGCACAAAAAATGTAACACTTTTTGTTGCCGGGCTTATAAAAATCACTGGTTGAATTAAGCCCACTTTCCACTTTGTACTTAATTGTGGTTTTACCAAGAATTTTTTTATACTATGCAATCCTATTGAAGGCTCTGTAATTGTTGCAACAAATGGCTGCCAATCTAATAGACAACTTGTTTTGGCGTTTCCGGCAAACCTTATTGGTAATATATTGGTTGCATGAGGTTCAAGAGTAAGGTATTGCTGTTTTGCAGAAACAAGAGTTGTAAAACAAGGTAGATCCAATTGGATATTTAGCTTTAATGTCTTACCTGTTTTGTTAGTTACAGAGAGAGAGTTGTAGTAAAATGAGTTATCTGATGTTTGTAGCGAGTCTTTAAAAAATTTCGCTTCTATAACTTGTTCAGTTATTACAGCTTGCGCACTACAATTGTTACTGCACAGATAAGATATTATCAGCGCAGCAAAAAAAGATTTATAGGGTAGGTATGGTATATAAAAATGCATGGAAAAAAAATAAAGCCTTCTCATCACTTGAAAAGGCTTTACAAAAATTTACTGTTGAGTAGCAGTATACACAACGTTTAGTGTGTATGTGCCACCATCATATGCAAAGCCTGGTGTTGCCTTGTACGATACACCAAAGCTGTTCGTACCTCTTGCCTGGTTCGATAATAAACCTTGATCTGTTGAACTGAGTGCTACATAAGTGGTCTGTGCAGATTCTTTTACCTGGAGCACGCTTGCAGGCATAGTATTGCCGGCAGGCCCGGTGAAATTTGCCGCTGCTGCTTTAACTGACACATTGTAAGCTTTGTTTGATCTTACCTGTAAAGTAGCTGCATTGTCAGCTGTTACGCCATTAGTGTAATTGTCTGCAGTTGAAAACGTCATTGTTGGTCCAGCCGCACCAGCTGTGAAGGTAACTTCAATTTGATTCTGGAGCGCCAAGGACACGGTATGGTTCGCACTGCTTGTTGCCTGCGCATTACCAGAAACATAAAACCCCGCAATTGCTAAAAGAGAGAAAATTAATTTTTTCATTGGATAAATGGATTAAAAGTTATTTAATGCCACTATAAACGGGAGTTATAGACAGTTTATTATCCAAAGCATAGAAAAATTTCTATGTTGAACGTAAATAAAATTTATAAAGTGAAATTTTAAACAAACAATAGTGAAATACCGAAAGGAATCGGGATACTACTGTTGTGTGGCAGTATAAATCACACTGACAGTGTAGGTTCCGCCATCATAATTAAAGCCGGGAGTCGCTTTGTAGGTT
>DASVST010000439.1:0-2190 GCA_036387965.1 Segetibacter sp.
AGAATAGTACAGTGTCTGGCGATCAAGTCGAGCTTGCGTAATGTCTTAGTCCCGTATTCTCGCCCTCTACTCTGGTCATGTAAGTTTTACAGATAATTTGATATCCATCTGGGATAAACATGGGGTAAACTGGCCATCCATCTGTGATATAAAAGTAACATTTCTAATTGCCAACCAACTCCCATAGCGGCCGAAAAGTTATAGCACTATAAGTTCCCAATACCCATCCTAAAATCCCTGGCTGAAAGTGATTTACTGCCGTCGCTCGCCAAATCTTATTTTTTTTGACCAACAAATCTTTCTAGTTCATCAAGTTCTCCCACCAGGGGAATTGTCTCTGGTTCGTAAGCATCTCTGAGCAATTCTCCTACTTGCTTTACCCAATTTATAATGCTGGTGTGATGTACTCATGCAAATCCTCTCAATTGCTCGAAAACCCATACCATTGACATACATTTTAAGACGTTCACGTTTAACTTCTTCCGAGTAACCTTTATGAGGTTGGTAGCAATCTATAAATTGTCTGCCACAACCGACACAAATATAATTCTGTTTACCTTTCTTCTGACCATTTTTATTGACATGAGTTGACTGACATTCAGGACATTTCATAAGCTCTGCGTTTTTTGAAGTGTTATTTTTTGGCGCTCGCACTATAAATTTATCATACCCTAATTCAGCAACGCCAGGAATAGCTCTCTGGTCTCATATTAGACTAACTACAAACAAGTTAAGCTGTTGTACATTTAAACTGTGATACAAGCATTACCCTTGTTTTTGACTTTTCTTCCCCATTTAATAATCAACTCTCCTTCATTTAAGAGGCGATTCAATAAACACTCTAGCTCTTCAATTGATGTGAAAAGTCGATTAGCAATATATTCTTTTGCCGAAGGCCAGACTAATTCAATTAAGTTATAGTCTGGACTATATTCCGGGAGAAATTCTAAATGGAGATTCGGCATTTCAGTTTCAATTTTTTTCAGATACTCTTCTTTCTTATGAAAACTAGCATTATCAAGAATAATAACTATTTTTGCTCCTTTCTTCCCAAAGTCTGATGCTTGATTCCCGGCTGACACCCATTCATAAATTAGTTCTTGATAAAATGTTTTTAGGACTTTATAGAAATTATCTGAATTGCCTTTACTTATAAACTCTACAAACCTTTTTTTATCTGAATACCTCAATCCTCCCATTAAATTAACTCTGCCTTTTCTTCGGTCTCCTCTGATATTTTTTCGGCTACCTTTTTTACACCACTTCTTTCTCCTTGTTACTCTTAAACTAAATCCACTTTCGTCCCAAAACCATACCTGCAATCGTTCTGGAGTTAATTTTTCTATTTTTAGATATTCTGATATTTTGTTTTTAAAGGCTGTTCTTTTTTCGGGATCTCTCTTGGACTCTAAGCTATATTTTGCCCAAATGTAAACATACTTTTTTTGCTCTAATATCCTCCTGATTTGCGCTCCACTTAATTTGATTCCGGTGGTGTTCTCTAAATATGTCGCTAAACTATGTGATGTCCACCTGCCAAAATTATAGCCTAATTCTTGGGGGTCTTTATCTATGGTTTGCAATAATATTTCTATGTATTTATCTGTGGCTTTTTTATGGTTTCCCTTCATCCTCTCATCTCTTAGACTTTCTAGTCTATCTGGGTCGCCATGAATGCACTCTTTTAGACACTTTATTTACTGAACAACCCACAAATTCAGCAATTTTATTTTGTGTTTTTCCGTCATTTAGCAACAACAAAATCAGGATTCTTTCTCTAATATCTCCATTTTGTTCCTTTTTTAAGGCTTTCTGTAGTTTTTCTATTTGTTCTCGATTGAGATGATTCTTAGCTGGCATTTTTGTACTGATTGACTAAATTAAGTTTCCATTATACCCTATTTAACTGTGCAACAGCTTATTAGGTTTGAACACACTCATCACCCCAAATAAGAAGTTAAGTAAGGCTCACCAAGAGGAAATCGGAAGAATCATCAAAAAACATAGGTCATCGCCACAATCGGCCTTAATTAGACACTTAAACCCTATAATAAGAGGATGGACTTCTTACTATACAAACTCTGACGCTAAAACCGTTGGAGAACTCTCTAAACAAGATTACCTCACCTACCTGAAACTTCGACGTTGGGCAAAATTCCGCTGTGGAAACATCAATGCAGGACATAAACG
>DASVST010000440.1:0-9089 GCA_036387965.1 Segetibacter sp.
CGAGGTGGAAGGTAACGCTGCCCAGACTAAAATCATGCTGGAAAAGCTCAGTAAAATGAGTAAGCTATGTGAAACCAAAACCTGTCGGCGAAAATATTTATTGAACTATTTCGGTGAAGAAGCACCAGCTTACTGCGGCAGTTGTGATGTTTGTCTTAATGAGCAGGTCTTGAAAGATGCAACAGTTATTTCGCAGAAGATATTGAGTGCTGTAACACGGCTAAAAGAGAAGTTCGGAATGCGATATATAGTAGATATACTCCGAGGAAGTAACAACGAAAAGATACGAGAAGAACATAAGCAACTATCGGTGTTTGGGATAGGCAAAGATGTAGCAAAAGAAGAGTGGATGCACTACATCAAGGAACTTATTCATTTCGACTACTTAATACAAACAGAAGGACAATATCCAATACTTCAACTGACAGATAAGGCCAGAGATGTTTTGTTCAAAAAAGAGCAGGTTTACTTAACTGAACCGGTGCGAATTGAAATTGCAAAAGAGCCTGTTATTTATCAGCAGCATTCTTACGAGAAAGAACTGTTTGACAGCCTTAAACAATTGCGAAATAAGATTGCACACGAAGAGAATATGCCTGCCTATATCATTTTCAGTGATAGCACTTTGATGGATCTGGCCACATATCTTCCATTAAGTTTTGATGACCTCTCGAAGGTGTCTGGTTTTGGGGCTTTTAAGATTGAGAAATATGGAAAACAGTTCTTAGAACCAATCCAGGATTATTGTAATCAGCACCAAATTGAAAGCAGGATTTATTTAAAACAACCGAAGCGCGAAAGAAAGCAAAAACCACCTATAGTAAAAGAAAGACCATCGGAAACAAAGCGATTGAGTTTAGAAATGTTTAATAACGGAATGACCTTTTCAGAAATAGCAGAAGCAAGAAATCTATCCCAATCTACTGTAGAAACACACCTCAGCAGCTATGTTATTTCAGGAGAGTTAGAGATTGATAATATAGTTGCAAAAGCGAAACAGAAACGTATTCGTACTGCGGTATCAAGTTATGGAAGCAGTAGTTTAAAAGTATTGAAAGAAAATCTGCCTCCCGAAATAAGCTATGGAGAGATCAAAATGGTTTTGGCTTCAATGCAGAACGAAAATGCAGAGCAATAAAAAAGCCATTCAAATGAATGGCTTTAAAACGTTTTTTTGTCTATTAACTTAATTTCTCAACCTGCATATAGTTCAACTCTACAGGTGTTGAACGTCCGAATATTTTTACTGTAACTTTCAATTTCTTCTTCTCATCGTTCACATCTTCGATCACACCATTAAAGTCGTTAAACGGACCTTCAATGATCTTGATCGTTTCACCAACAATGAATGGCTCGTTCATCGTAATTCCCTGGTCATTCATTTCATCAACCTTACCAAGCATTTTATTTACTTCTGCTTTACGTAAAGAGATGATATTTCCTTTGGAACCTTTTCCGTCGGTTAAAAAGTGCATTACGTTACTAACGCTGCTTATGTGCTGAATCATATCATCAGAAAGCTTTCCATCACTTACCTCGATCATAACATAACCTGGAAAGTAGTTCTTCTCTCTCATCACCTTCTTACCGTTCTGCACCTTATAAACCTTTTCCATCGGTAGAAATACCTGCTTGATGGTTTCGCTCCATCCGCTTCGATTTACTTCTTTATCGAGGTATTCTTTAACCTTACGCTCTTTTCCACTAACAACCCTAAGAACATACCATTTGGTCATGTCCTGTGGTTCAGCCGCTTCGGGGGTTTTTATGATAGTCTCTTCCATTATTTAAATAAAGAATAAATAAGCTTTAATAAAGATTGAGATGAGAAGTCCATCACCCAAACTAAAGCAGTAATAATAAGCGTAGCTATCAAAACGATAATAGTAGACTGCTGAAGCTGTAACCAACTTGGCCAGGTAACTTTCTCCGTTAACTCAATGTAACTCTCCCGGAAGTAATTCGATATTTTATTCATTTCTTTAGTTGATTATGTCGATAAGTGAAAAGTTGAGGGGTTTTGCCATTCAACTAATCAACTCTTCAACCTGTAACTTACACAGCACGGGAACAAGGATTCGAACCCTGATCAAAGGTTTTGGAGACCTCTATTCTACCGTTGAACTATTCCCGTAAAAGGCTAAAAGCTATCCCACTTGTAGGTAGGACAGCTTTTAGTTATTATTTACAAATGTATTAAACATTTGCCAGAAGCTAAAAGCACTTGCTTAAAGCTTACTTTATGATTTCAGTAACCTGACCCGCACCTACTGTACGTCCACCTTCACGAATCGCAAATTTCAATCCTTTCTCCATTGCGATTGGTTGAATCAATACAACACTTAGGTTTGTATTATCACCAGGCATAACCATTTCAGTTCCTTCAGGTAATACACACTCTCCAGTTACGTCCGTTGTACGGAAGTAGAACTGAGGACGGTACTTATTGAAGAATGGAGTATGGCGTCCACCCTCTTCTTTGCTTAGGACGTAAACTTCACCTTTAAATTCAGTATGTGGAGTTATTGAACCTGGCTTACAAAGTACCATACCACGACGGATTTGAGTTTTCTCAATACCACGTAATAGAAGACCTGCATTATCACCAGCTTCACCACGATCAAGTAATTTTTTAAACATCTCAACACCTGTAACTGTTGAAGTTAATGGAGCTTCCATTAAACCAACAATTTCAATCGCTTCACCAACCTTAATCACACCACGCTCAATACGACCAGTTGCAACTGTACCACGACCAGTGATCGAGAATACGTCCTCAACTGACATCAAAAATGCCTGATCGATTGGACGTGGAGGAAGAGGAATATAATCATCAACCGCTGTCATTAATTCATCAATAGCTGAAACCCACTTTTCATCACCGGCAAGAGCGCCAGTAGCAGAACCTTGAATGATTGGTGTATTATCACCATCAAAACCATATGAACTTAAAAGATCGCGGATTTCCATTTCAACTAACTCAAGTAATTCCGGATCATCAACTAAATCAACTTTGTTCATGAAAACCACAATACGAGGTACACCTACCTGGCGGGCAAGAAGAATGTGCTCTTTAGTTTGAGGCATAGGACCATCGGTAGCAGCAACCACAAGGATAGCTCCATCCATTTGGGCAGCACCCGTAATCATATTCTTCACATAGTCAGCGTGACCTGGACAGTCAACGTGAGCATAGTGACGGTTAGCGGTTGCATATTCTACGTGTGCGGTATTAATAGTAATACCCCTTTCTTTTTCCTCAGGAGCTCCATCAATATCATCGTAATTTCTTTTTTCCGCTAAACCTTTTTTTGACAAAATATCGGTAATAGCGGCAGTCAAAGTGGTTTTACCGTGGTCAACGTGACCAATGGTGCCAACGTTAACGTGAGGTTTATCCCTCTTAAAGTTCTCTTTTGCCATTTTATTTGTTTTTAAATTGTGGTTTTAAATTTATCAGCCATCTTTTACAATGTGCAAAAGTAGACTATTGTAATTACTCTTTTGTTACCAGCTTCAATGCTACTATTAAGCATCGTTGCGTCGCACTCTTGTACTTTTTGTAAGTAACTCAGCACCCTTTCCGTCTCACAAATCTTACTTACTGTTCATAATCCAAAAGGAAGAGCTGTTGATGAGAATTGAACTCACGACCTCTTCCTTACCAAGGAAGTGCTCTACCCCTGAGCTACAACAGCTTGTCTTATTAAAGATGACAGTTGACAGTTGGCAGTTGATAGTAAAACCAATCAACTCCATCTGACATCTGTCATCAGACATCTGTCATCTCAGAATGAGCGGAAGACCGGGCTCGAACCGGCCACCTATAGCTTGGAAGGCTATCGCTCTACCAAATGAGCTACTTCCGCAATACCAATTTGAAAATTTGAAAATGTGCTAATTTGAAAATTAAACACCAATCAAATATTCAAGGATGTAAAAGAACTTGTAATGAGGCATTTTCAAATCTTCAAATTACCTCACTTTCAAATTGTATCAGTGGGCAGAGTAGGTTTCGAACCTACGTACTCCGGAGAGAACAGATTTACAGTCTGTCGCCTTTAACCACTCGGCCATCTGCCCAAAAATCAGTATTAAGAACTGCAATGTTAGTTTAAGACCGGAACTATTATATCCTGCTAATTACTACTATTATCTTTCTCTATACTATTGAGCCGAAGAAGGGAGTCGAACCCCCGACCTGCTGATTACAAATCAGCTGCTCTACCAACTGAGCTACTTCGGCTTATGCTTTTAGCTTCCAAAAAACCACTCACCAAGATGAATTGTTTTAAGGATCACTACCCTTTCAATTGTTTATAAGTCAATGTGGTAAAGAACTTTAGCCCAATAAAAAGCTTAACCCGATTATTTTCGGGATGGCAAAGGTAAGGGAAAACTTGTAATACCAAAATTTTGAAAACTATTTTTTTGCTTCCGAAACAGTTTGACTGAGAAGCGAAAATTCGAAAGTTATTCCGGTAGTTGTACAGAATTTTCAGAGGGGTTGGTGGGGTCGTATGTAATCGATACCGAGTCGCTATTCAATACTTTATTATCAATGATAGCACTGTCGGTAATTGACTCTCCCTTTACCGTGAAAACATACTTGATCATTAACTTGTTTTCTTCTACTTCTCTACGTTCAAAAATATTTGCTGTTGCGGTTTGTTTGGTATTGCAAGCTGTGATCGTGGAGAATATCAATGTGAGTAAAATTGTAAGGCTGGATTTCATAAGGTGAAGAGCAATAAACAAGGCCTAGTGTGAGGCCTTGTTTACCTGTTTAAAGTCTATTTGATTAAGCTGCCTGTCTGGTTTTTTGACGTTTGATTTGTGTTATCATTGAATCTAATGCGCTTTCAAAAGATTCTTCGAATGATTTGGAGGAGGCCTTTACAAAAAAATCATGTTTAGGAACACGAACCCGCAGTTCCACTACTTTATCTTTTAATTTATGAACTACATTATCTAATTTAAGGTAAACATCAAGTTTCATGATGTTGTCGTGAAAGGTGTTGAGTTTGTCTACTTTTCTTGTTACATATTCTAACAATTTTTCATCTGCATCAAAATGTACAGTTTGAATTTTTACGTTCATAACAATAGCTGTTTTACGGTGAATAATAAAAGAACTTAAAGTAGAGTACCTACATAGGCAACTATGCGTTTGTGCTCTATAAAGTTACCTTAATAACTGAAAGAATCTCTTTTTGGACTAATATTTTTATACACCTCAACGATCTGGTTCTAACTACAATAGTTTACTATGGAATAACTATTGCAAGCCTTCAAGTTCATTTGGACTGGAACATGGCACAATCTGACGTAGCGGAAAAAAATAACAGAAGATGGAAAATTGCCGTCTTCTTTTTTGTGTCAGGGATATTATCCGCAACATGGTCTTCCAGGATTCCTTCCATTCAAAATCAATTAAATCTCTCTAATGCTGCTTTAGGAAATGTGCTCTTTGCTATACCTGCAGGCTTAATTGTCGGAATGGTCATTGCCGGTTGGCTGGTAGCTTCATTCGGAACAAAAAAAATACTGCTTCTGGGCACCCTGGTAGTTGCGCTTTTATTAGTGTTAACATCAGTCATTTCAGATGCAATTGTCTTAATGGTTATTCTTTTTCTGATTGGCTTTACCCGAACAATATTTAACCTATCTGCTAATACTGCTGCCGTTGATGTACAACAACATTTCTCCAAACCAATATTGGCAACTTTTCATGGCATTTGGAGTGTAGCTTGTTTTGTAGCCATAGGCTTAAGTACGGTGATGATAATATTTGAAGTGCCACTTCTTTATCACTTTATCCTTGCCGCTGCAATAGCTTCCCTTTTTGCAATAACAGCCAATAGCGGAAAATCTGATGAAGTCGTAACAAGCACCAAACGTCCATTCTTTATCAAACCTGATCGATATCTATTACTGCTTGGCTTAATTAGCTTCTGCGCTATGTTAAGTGAAGGCGCTATGTTTGATTGGGGCGTCAACTACTTTGAAAAAGAGATTAAAGCAGATAAGGCATTCGTAACATCCGGTTACCTGTGCTTCATAATAACAATGGCTATCGGTAGATTGGTGGGAGATCGCCTTATTTCAAGATTCGGATTGTACCGGATGCTGATTGTAAATGGTGTACTAGTTTGTGCAGGCTTTAATATAGCTGCATTCTTTCCGGATGTTATACCGGCGGCTCTAGGCTTTTTGTTGATTGGTGCCGGTGATGCTAGCATGGTTCCTATTGTATATACATTAGCTGCAAAAAATAAAAAGATGCCTGCCAGTTATGCGTTGTCTTCAGTTACTCTTATAGGTTATACCGGATTTTTGGTAGGTCCATTGTTTATAGGCAATGTATCAGAATTGCAGGGTATGTCTGTAGCATTTATTTGTTTGAGTGCTGCAGGACTGGGTATTATCCTGCTGTCGTTAATGGTGAAGAAATTAGAATCTTCATTTGAATGACGTTACCATTCGACAGGAAGAGTGATCACATTGATAGCATGTTTCATGTAGCTGAACTTATGCTTTCGGATGGGCTTTTTTATGGATGTCCTTTAATTTGTCGATAGTGTTGTGAGTATAAATCTGCGTAGCGGCAAGACTGCTATGTCCAAGCAGTTCCTTTACTGCATTTAGATCAGCACCGTTATTTGTAAGATGTGTGGCGAAAGTATGTCGCAGTACGTGTGGACTTTTCTTTTGCAAAGTGGTAACATAAGAGAGGTTACGCTTTACGACCAGGTAAACATATTTGGCATAGACCGGTTTGCCGTTTTCAAGAACAAATAGGTTTTGTGTGTGTATGGCTTCAAGCGTTTTTTTTTGTTTTATGTATTGCTGTATATCTTCAATTACATCTTGAGAAACAGGAATGATCCTTTCCTTATTTCCTTTGCCTAAAACCTTCAATTGACAATTAGCTGCATCAATCTGACTATCTTTTAAGTTAACCAACTCACTTAAACGCATGCCAGTGTTATAAAAAATACTAAGGATCAACTTATCAGTTTCCCCTTTCCAGGTATCAGGAAACTCAACATATTGCTTCAAAGTTTCCATATCATTTTCTGCAACAAAGCTGGGTAATCGTTTACCGCTCTTCGGTGCAACGATGGTCGTCATTGGTGTTTGGTCAACAACGCCGACCTTCATTTGGTATTTAAAAAAGGATTTTAAAGTCGAGATCTTTCTGTTTAGAGTTTTGGGGCTGATTTTTTCGCTTCGCATTTCAGCAAGCCAGCTGCGCACAAAACCTGAAGTAATCTTTGGTAATTCAGGTGAATCGTATTGAGTTGTGAGAAACTGGAAAAATTGTTCCAGGTCAGCTTGATAAGAGATTATAGTATGTTGAGAATAACGCTTTTCAAATTTGAGGTAATCTAAAAAAGATTGAGCTTGCGGATATTGGAGTAGGGGCATAAAAAAACTGATAGCTATAAAGTTAGAACTTACAACTATCAGTTGAATATTTTAGTAAGAAGAATATTAATCTTCGAATTCGCCGTTAGCCATTTTTTGCTTGTAGACAGCTTTTAAAACCTGCGTTCTACGAACAATAGAAGGTTTTATGAAAGCCTGGCGCTCTCTCAATTGTAACAAAACTTTTGATTTCTCAAATTTCTTCTTGTACTTTTTAAGCGCTTTATCTATGTTTTCGCAATCTTTTGAATCAATTATAAGCATATAATACCCCTTTTGATAAATTTTAGGTCGGCAAAGATATAGAAAGTACATTAAAAAACAAATCAAAAATATTAAATTTCAATAACAGTTATTTTGCAGCATGTTTACGGGAATAATAGAAGGTATGGGCAAAGTTGAGTCGATTGAAGCTCACGGAAATAATAAAACCTACTGGGTTTCATCGCCTATTTCTTCAGAATTTAAAGTTGACCAAAGCGTTTCACATGATGGCGTTTGCCTGACTGTTGAAGAAATAATGAACGATCAGCACAGGGTAACGGCTATTGATGAGACGCTGAAAAAAACGAATCTTGCAACATGGACTGCAGGTTCTGCGATAAACCTTGAAAGGTCGATGCTGATGAACGGGAGACTCGATGGGCACATTGTGCAGGGGCATGTTGATACCACAGCAGAATGTATTGAGAGAAAAAATGCTGATGGAAGCTGGGAATATAGTTTTATGTTTTCCGATGAGTTTGCGGCATTGGTAATTGAGAAAGGTTCAATAAGTATAAACGGAACGAGCCTTACTGTTTTCAATGTAAGCGACAATACTTTTTCGGTTGCTATTATACCTTACACATTTGAACATACTAATATTAGCCAGGTAGATAAAGGAAGTGTTGTAAATATTGAATTTGATATCATTGGAAAGTATGTCAACAGGGTGCAACGCTTATCAAAATAATTTGGATTATTTCTTTTGAACTTCGTCTATATAATGCCTAACTACAATCTTGTTTGTATCAATGTCACTGTTCAACCATTTTACTCCCGTTTTAAAACCTAACCTATAAACCGGGAGTCGTTGAATGCTTTTATGTAAAGTGTCAATGTATAATGTGTCGGTTGTTGTAGAGAAATGACGTTGCACTATATTTTGTGTTGATGATGCATAAGCAGATGCTTCTTTATAGTTTTTTGAAGCTTTGTATTTTCCAGATAACCAATAGCAAGTAAGGATTACGATCAAAATAAGAAAGGGCGAACGCAGTTGGGATTGTCTATTATAAATATCAACTGCTGCTATACTCAATCCTGCAACTAAGAAGATAGAGGGAATGTAAAGAAATCTTCCCGACTCATAAGAAGTAACAGGAATACCAATGGAAATGATCGGCAGTAATAGAATGATAGTTATTGCAGCAAAAACCAAAACTGCAGATCTATTGACTTTTATATTTCTTCTAAAAAGAAAAAGTATCGTAGCAGAAATTAAAATAAAAGCAAATGAAGTAAACAGAAAACCAAAACTATTGGAGGGATTTATGAACAACCTCAAAAGCAAACGACAAGCATTTGATCCTAAAGTAACAAGGTTGAATGACATTAAATTTTCACCCTCATACCTCCCTACTAATTCCGAAGTAATGATATAACGTGACATTGTA
>DASVST010000441.1:0-2585 GCA_036387965.1 Segetibacter sp.
TACATATGAAAAGCATTTTATTAAAAGGGAGCGTAATTGCAGCTATGGCTTGCTTTATAATTGCAGATGCAGATGCACAACGCAATTCTAGAACACGTCAAAGTGGCTATGGCAGTAGTGGTTATGGCAGCAGTGGATATACTGCTCCAAAGCCGAAGCCAGATACCACACGTAAGCCAAAACCGACAACTCAAAGCGGCTATGGGGGTCAAAGTGGTTATGGTACTCCGAGTGGTTACGGCAACACAAACCAGTCTGCGGGTAATACTGCTGCACCTAAGAATGATAATTTACCTGTTGAAACAGTTAAAAGCATGAGTGGTTCCGGCATAGGAGATTCAGTTATGCCGTCTCTACGTGCAGATAACTCAATTGACAGAAACCTTGTGAAGGATAGAACACCTTTAGCGTATGAGCACCTTCGTGAAGACGATGCTGTTTATAAGCAACGTGTTTGGAGAGAGATTGATACACGGGAAAAAATGAATTTACCTTTCCGTTATGCAGCTAATGAAGATAATGGAAATCAGCGCTTCATTTCCATTCTATTCAACGCAATACAATCGGGAGAAGTAACAGCCTTTAGTGGTGAAGACGATCGTTTTACAACACCATTAACTCCGGCCCAGGTCGCAAAAGCATTGACGGGTGGAATGGATACTGTACCTGTAATTGGTATGGATGGAGAGATTGTAAAATATGAAGCAAGGCAGAGAGCAGTAGACCCTGATTCAATCTATCGTTTTAGACTTAAAGAAGAGTGGGTTTTTGATAAAGAATCTTCAAGAATGTTTGTAAGAATTTTAGGTATTGCACCTATTATGACACAATACACTTCTTCTGGTATGGCCATAGGTAATGGAACTACTTTGTTCTGGGCTTACTATCCTGATTTAAGACCTACTTTGGCTAAATACGAGGTTTACAATGGTAAAAACTTTGCAGGCCGTATGAGCTGGGAAGAGTTGTTTGAAAGCAGGTTCTTTAGCAGCTACATAACAAAGTCTACTTTAGATAATCCATTTGATGTAAGCTTACGCCAGTTTATTAAAGATCCTTTATTCAGGTTATTAGAGGGAGAAAATATTAAAGAAAAAATATTCAACTACGAACAAGACCTTTGGTCTTACTAAGACATTATAATCTAAAAAAAGCCGGTTTATCCGGCTTTTTTTATTACTTTAAGTGTGGGTGTAACACTAGTGTAACGGTCTAAAAAAGGGAAAAAGTTCTTAAAATTGGATTTTCATCTTGATTACTTAAATAGAATGGCTATCTTTACTATGGTTTTTCATAGGATATTGGATTTTAAAAACGGGGCTGGATATTCATCCGGGCCCCTTTTTTATTTTAGGCCTGTTCTTCCTTTGGATGAAAATAGTTAAACACCACCTTTGCTTTTGAGTTTCCTATCACGGCAGCCAATTCTTCCAACGATTTTTCTTTGATAGCTTTTACTGACTTTAGTTCTTTTAAGAGCTGCACTGCAGTCTGGTTTCCGATTCCTTTTATTTCTTCCAGTTCATTCTTAAAGGTGCCTTTGCTTCGCTTCTGCCTGTGAAAATTTATTCCAAACCTATGTACCTCATCTCTTATTCTTCTTATCAACTTCAAGCTGTCACTATCCCACGAAAGTTTTACTGATTGCTGATCATTCGGAAAGAAAATTTCCTCTTCGTTTTTAGCTAGTCCTACAACGGTTACTTTGCCAGTCAATCCCAGCTCAATAATACTTTCCATAGCGGCATTTAACTGCCCTTTACCGCCATCGATAATGATCAACTGAGGCAAAGGCGCATCTTCCTTTAATAAGCGGCTGTAGCGGCGATAAACTACTTCTTTCATAGTAGCAAAGTCATTAATGCCTTCTACAGTTTTTACATTGTAATGCCGGTAATCATTTTTGCTTGGTATACCATCTCTAAAGCATACCATTGCGCTAACAGGATAGCTGCCCTGGAAGTTTGAGTTATCAAAACATTCAATATGAACCGGTGCTTCCATCAATTGCAAATCTTCCTGAACTTTGTAGAGCACCTGTTTTTTTTGCATATCAGATTTACCTTCCAATTGCAATATCTTTTTACGTTTGAGTTCCTCTTTAAAATAATTTACATTCTTAAGTGATAAATCAAGCAACTTCTTTTTATCACCTCCTTTAGGAACGGTTACCGTTATACCTTCTACAGGATAATTTATCTCTGTTGGAACAATTACTTCAGGGGCTAAGCTGTTAAAAGTTTGCCGTAGGATTGTTATAGCTAATGGCAATACTTCTTCTTCAGTTTCTTCAAGTTTCGTTTCGAAGCGTACCGTGTGAGTTTGAACTATTGTGCCATTGTTTACCATCAGGTAGTTTACATATGCAAGATCACCTTCTTTTAGAATTGAAAATACATCAAGGTTAGAAATGCCTTTACCAACGATAATGGATTTAGCCTGGTAATTTTCAAGATGATCGATTTTCTTTTTGATGAATTCAGCTTTCTCAAACTGCAGGTTTGCAGCAAATCCGTTCATTTCTTTTTTAAAGTGCTGAATAACGGGGTTTAAGTTTCCCTTCAAAATGTTACGTACCTGTTGCA